>JAYTXO010000331.1:0-2527 GCA_043742905.1 Microbacteriaceae bacterium
GGGGAGTCGGGGTGCGGCAAGTCCACCTTGGGGAGGTGTCTCGTGCGCCTGACCGACCTCACGTCCGGCCGGGTGGAGCTCGCCGGCCAGGACATCACGACCCTGTCGCGGCGCCGCCTGCGACCGGTGCGACGCGACATCCAGCTCGTCTTCCAGGACCCGTACTCCTCGTTGAACCCTCGACGTCGGGTCGGGGAGATGGTCGCCGAGGGCATGGAGGTCGCCGGTGAGCGCTCCGGTCGGCAGATCTCGGCGCGCGTCGCCGAGCTGTTCGAGCTGGTGGGTCTGTCCGCCGACCACGTGGACCGCTACCCGCACGAGTTCTCCGGCGGTCAGCGGCAACGGGTGGGCATCGCCCGCGCCCTGGCCGTCGACCCCCAGCTGATCGTGGCCGACGAGCCCGTGTCCGCGCTGGACGTCTCCATCCAGGCCCAGGTGCTGAACCTGTTCGCGGACCTGCAGGACGAGCTCGGTCTGACCTACGTCTTCATCGCTCACGACCTCGGCGTGGTGCGGCACGTGTCCGACCGGATAGCCGTCATGTACCTCGGAGAGGTCGTGGAGGTCGCGGACGCGGACGATCTCTACGAGGCGCCCGCACACCCCTACACCGAGGCGCTTCTCTCGGCTGCGCCGGAGATCGACGACGGCGTCACCGCGATCGCCCCCGAGCGGATCGTGCTCGTCGGTGACGTGCCCAACCCGGTGAACAAGCCGATGGGGTGTCCGTTCCACCCACGGTGCCCGCACGTGCAGGCGAAGTGCACGGTCGAGCGCCCACCGCTCAGGGAAGTGGCCCCAGGGCGGTCGGCGGCGTGCCACTTCCCCCTCGTCGACGTGGCGGGCAGACCGGCAGCGCCCTGAGCTGGAGAGGTTTCCCAGAGTGGGCATCGCCTGTCTGGACACGTACCGACATCTTTGGGTCGTCGAGGCGGGTGCGTTCCACGACGGCATCTCCAGCCAGTACCAGCGTCTGCAGGGCGCGAGCCATCCGGCCGTCACCATCACGGTAGGGGTGGATCATCACGAGGTTGAGGTGGGCCATCGCCGCCATCAGCATCGGGTCCGTGCCGTCGCGCCGAGCCAGCTGACCTGTGACGGCGGCGACGAGATCGCCGACGCGCTCCGGCGCTGGACCCTTGAGAGACGGTTGCGCCCGCCAGCACCGGAGCCGTGATCGACACCTCGATCGAGGTGACTACCGGAGGCCGAAGTCGGCGTCGCCCGGCTGAGGCCTGGGGAGGATGCGGGCCTGCTGGGCGCAGTAGCCGACGAGCTGGTCCATGACATCCAGCATGGCGTCCTCATCCTTTGGCGCGAGCAACGCGCGGAGCTGCTCCATGTCCTCGATGAGCACCTCCTCCGACATGCCAAATTCCACGAGCTCCACAATGACTGCACGCAGACTCTGGAATCCGCTTGGCCCCTCAATCGCTTCGAGCATCGAGTCACGGCGTTCGAGTATCCTCATCAGGATCTGGCAATGCGTGGAAACCTGATGCGAGCGGAATCAGCGCAGTATCCAACGATGAGGTCCATAACATCCATGGCCTTGTCCTCGTCTTCTTCAGAAACAAGCTTGCGAATCTGATCAAGATCCTCCAGAAGCACATCAGCCTCAACTCCGTTGTCTGCGAGTCCTTGCACGACGACGCGAAGCCTCACAAAGCCGTCGGAACCCTCCACTGCGTCAAGCATCAAATCACGTCGCTCAAGGGTTGTCATTCGGTATCACCTTTGTCCAGGCTCCGCGGGTAGATTGCACGAGCCGTTGATACTCTTCGATAGTCATCGGTCGGCTTGGCTCGAGATAGCCATGACCATCGGCTCCGCCCGGACGGTACGTGATGCGCGATGGCAAATCTTGCTCATCAATGATGAACATGTCAATCTTCTTGTCGGTCCCTCCAAAATCGATCGGCTTGCGATACGGGAGGATCTGGGCCGGGTCGAGGTTCACGGAGACTCCCTTTGTATTGGGGTAAACAAACCCGTTCCTACTTATTTCAATGTCCACGTTTGGCCTCGCCCCCAGCGTCTTGGCCGTCGCTCCGACCAGAGGCAAGCCGTCTTCCGCAGGCAGCATTCCACGGAAGAGGATGACGGGCTCGGGGTTGACGCCCTTGGGCAGGATGATCTCGGCGAGGACCCGCGGCGTCCGGGCTTCGACGCCGCCCGCGAGTCCGCCGACTCCGCCGACTCCGCCGGTGGCGATGGCGGGGATGACGAAGGCGCCGGCTTGGTGGAAACCGCTGCCGGAGCCGATGTTCCAGCGCCACTCGAGGTCGTCGAGGGCCCGGTTGACCGGGTTCATCACCAGGGGCGCGACGACGGTAAAGGTGGCTTGGCCGCTCAGGTCGAGCATCCCTCGGACGGCGCCGACGGTGAAGTCGGCGCGTTCCTGGTTCCACCCTCCGGACATGAAGTTCGCGCCGTGCTCCAGCGCCGTGACCTGCTCGGGGGCGTGGGCCATCGCCTCGCGGACCGTGGTGGTGGCGCGCTCGCCCGCCTGCAGCAGCGCTTGTCG
>JAYTXO010000332.1:0-5327 GCA_043742905.1 Microbacteriaceae bacterium
CCATCAGCTCGCGCAGTTCGGTGCGGAACCCGCGCAGACGCCGCACGGCGGGATCGAGAAGATCGGGCCAGGCCGGACCGGTTCCCGCCTCGAGATGCCCCTCGAGGATCGCAGCGATGTCAGCATCCTGCTCGGCGGCAGTGACCAGGCGCGGCGGTTCAACGCCCGCCGCCCGGGCCGCGGCCCCGACCAACTCGAAGGCGAGCGAGGGGACCGTGCGGGCCAGCGGGCCGTTGCTCGGCACGCCGATGCGCAGCGCGAGCCGGTCGCGCAGTCGCGTAGCTGACGCCCGCGAAGAGGCAAGCACCAGCAGCGAATCGGGCGACCAGCCTCGGCCGTCGACCCGGTCGGCCACCAGCTCCACGATCGTTGTGGTCTTGCCCGAGCCGGGGGCGCCGAGGACGGCCGCGGAGACACCGTCGCGCAGCTCGACGACGGCGCGCTGACCGGCATCCAGAACCACGGGTTGCTGGGTCGCAGGCGTCATCTGCTCGAACCGTATGCCGCTCATGCGCCCACCGTAACGGCCACCGCCGACCGCCCCGGTTCTGCTGTGGGTGAACCCCGCCGACCTGCCGCCGCGGCATCACGTAATCTTCGGATGTGGACATTCGCATTGGTATCGCCAACAGCCCCCGTGAACTCAACATCGAGTCGTCGCAGACACCCGCGGAGATCGAGAAGATCGTGTCGGCCGCTCTCGACGCCGAGTCAAAGTTCATCAAGCTGAGCGACGACAAGGGCAAGGTATACATCGTCCCGGTCGCCTCCCTCTCCTACCTCGAGATGGGCGGCGAGGAGTCGCGTCGCGTGGGCTTCTTCGCGTAGCCCCTCCACCTCGGGGCTGCACTCATTTAGGCTGACCGGGTGGAACTCCTTTACGTGACTGTCATCGGGGCCTTTATTGGCCTCGCGTTGCGCTACATCGCGCCCGGCCGCGGATCGTATGGTCTGTTTCTTCTGCCCTGCGTGGGGGGAGCGGCAACCGCCGCCTTCTGGGCCGCGATGGTCTGGGCTGGCCTGAAGTTCGACGGCGGGTGGATCTGGGTGATCGCACTCGTCGGCGGCGGGCTCGTCTCGCTGTTCGCGATCCTGCTAGTCGTGCGGGCCCGCAAGCTGGGCGACCAGCGCCTGCTGCATACGCTTTCTGGCGGGCGAGCGTAGCGCACCCCGCGATTTCTCCGGAGGATTCCGGACACCGGGGCCTCCTTCCCCAGGCCCGACGGGGCAGATGGGCGGGATACTCCAGAAAAAACCGAAAAACTCCGGAGAAACGACTCACCGCACGCTAGGCAGTCAGACCGAGCACATCCATGCGGCGGGTGTGCGCCGAGATCAACTCGGTGAATACCGGCTCGATGCGCTCTTCGCCGGGCAGCTCGCCGCCGATGGCGAGGGATGACCTGGCCACCAGCATCGTGTCGCCCACCAGGCGACGTCCCCACATGGCCAGGCGCGAGGCGAGCCGCGGGCTGGCCTCGATCGCGGCGCGCAGTTCGGCGACTAACGCGTCCTGCCCTTTGTCGATGTCGAGGAGAAGGGAAACCCGATGCGAGAGGCCGCTCGGCAGACCGGCCGCGAGACCGGTGAAGAAGTCGGTGAGGAATCCGCCCGTCAGATAACAGGTGACCAGCGTCTCGGGCCAGTCGGCGCCCTGGGTGCGGCGGAGAAAGTCGTCGAGCTCGGCGCGGAACGGCTCCATCGCGGCGACCGGGTCGATGCCCGCGCCCCGCATCTCGGTGATCAAACACTCGTGAGCTTCGAGAACCTCGGCGGTGGCGCGACTCAGGCTGGTCTTCGACTCGGTCGTCGGCGCCAGGATGACGGCACGACTGAGGTTCTCGAACAGGATCAGCGTGAGGTAGCCGAGCTGGCCGAGGTACACCTTGGTGGGCGGCGTGAGGTCTTCGAGCTCGACCCGGGCGACCGCGATCGCCTCGGAACGCGGGGTGACACGCGGTGCACTCGCACGGGGACGTCGACGACGCCGGAAAAAACTCACCACGCACTGCAGACTAGCGGCTGACGGCGTGGGGAAGCGCAGGGCGCCCGGCTCGGAGTCGTGCGGCCCGGTAGACTTTGCTTTCTCTTATTCAGACAGGTTTTTTGTGACATTCTCCGACCTCAAGATCGACCAGGACATGGTCGATGCGCTCGCTTCGAAGGGGATCATCGAGCCCTTCCCGATTCAGAGCCAGACCATCCCCCTCGCCCTCGACGGGCAGGACATCATCGGGCAGGCCAAGACCGGTACCGGCAAGACCTTCGGCTTCGGCCTCCCGCTCATCCAGGCGCTCGGCCTCCACCCGGAGCCCGGCGTTCAGGCGCTCGTCGTCGTGCCAACGCGCGAGCTGTGCGTGCAGGTCGCCGAAGACTTCGAGATCGCGGCATCCAATCGCGAGACCAAGATCGTCGCCATCTATGGCGGCAAGGCGTACGAGGGTCAGGTGGAACAGCTCAAGGCCGGCGCCCAAATCGTCGTCGGCACTCCCGGACGATTGCTCGACCTCGCCGGCCAGCACCTGCTGAGCCTCAAGAACGTCAAAGTCATGGTGCTCGATGAGGCCGACAAGATGCTCGACCTGGGCTTTCTGCCCGACGTCGAGAAACTGTTCGCGCAGACCGAACCGACCCGTCACACCATGCTCTTCTCGGCGACGATGCCGGGGCCGGTGGTCGCGCTGGCCCGCCGCTTCATGAACAAACCGATCCACATTCGCGCGACGGATCCGGATGAGGGCCTCACCCAGGCGAACATCAAGCACGTCATCTATCGGGCTCACTCACTCGACAAGGACGAGGTGATTTCGCGCATCCTGCAGGCCGAGGGCCGCGGCAAAACCGTGATCTTCACCCGCACCAAGCGCGCCGCCGCCAAGCTCGTCGAAGAACTCAACGACCGCGGCTTCAACGCCGCCGCCGTGCACGGTGATCTCAACCAGGAACAGCGCGAGCGCGCCATGGCCGCGTTCAAGGCTGGCAAGAAAGACATCCTGATCGCCACGGACGTCGCGGCTCGCGGCATCGATGTGAACGACGTCACGCACGTGATCAACCACACCGTGCCCGACGACCCCGACACCTACCTGCACCGCGCCGGACGCACCGGACGCGCGGGCAAGTCCGGCATCGCCGTCACCTTCGTCGACTGGGACGATCTGCACAAGTGGGGTCTGATCCACCGCGGCCTGCAATTCGGCCCCCAGGAGCCGGTCGAGACCTATTCGTCGTCGCCGCACCTGTTCGCCGACCTCGACATCCCGGTTGGAACCAAGGGCCGCCTGCGGGCGTCAACGCTCGTGCACGAACCGCGCGCCCGTACTGCCGGGTCGACCGGCGAGCGCGCGGGGTCCGGCTCGGGCTCGGGTGGCTCCGGCACTGGCGGATCGCGTGAGGGCGGATCACGCCCGCCGCGTCAACGCGACCGGGGCGGTTCCGGCTCCTCGGGTGCGCCGCGCACCGAGGGGAACCCTGCGCACCTGGAACCCGGTGGCGGCGCCCACGATGGCACTGCGCCGACGCGTCGGCACCGCACTCGCCGTCGCACCGGTGGTGCCGGTGGCGGCGCGCCAACGCCACCGCCCGCCTAGCGCGGGAGCTCACGCCGCGCTAGATGCCATCCGGCACGCCATCCGTCCCTGCACCCTGCCCTCCATCGGGCCGTCCAGCTGGCCCTCCGAACTCTTCCGCGACTTCCGAAATGCAGGAGCGGATGCGACGGGAGTGACGGATGAGACGATCACGTCGACTTCTCTCCTGTTCTAGCCTGCATTTCGGAAGACACGTTGAACGTCACGGCGTCCACGTGAGCTCGGTGCGCACCGCCTGGGACGCACCGAAACCAGGCGGCAAGCCGGGGTTTCGGGCAGAGTCTGCGGTGCGATCACTCGATCCGCGTTGCGGTGTCGGTGGTCGTGAAAGGGGTGGACGCCGACACGGTCCATTCGGCGCCCGGCGTGCTCGGCCCCGCCCGTCGGAGCTTGGTGACGGCAGAATCTGCAAACCGGGGAAACTGCTTGACCCGGTCGAGGTCAACTAACCGCGAAAGGGCACCGCGCCGGTTGCGTGCGCCACGATTTGCTCGTACACCTCACGGCTCGTCGTGTTCTCGGCGAGCCGATTCGGCTTACCTTCGCCGTGGTAGTCGCTCGAGCCGGTGACCACGAGGCCGAAGTCGCGCGCCGTCCTTGCCCACTTCTCAGGTGAGCCTTGGATGTTGTCGCGGTGGTTGGCCTCGAGTCCGAATAGTCCGGCATCCACCAGCTCCCTCAGCCGTGTCTCATCGAGCAGTCGCTCCGGACCGCGGGCACCCGGATGCGCAATCACGGGTGCTCCCCCGGCCTCCGCGATCAGCCGCACCCCGATGACCGGCGCGGGCGCCTCGTGCGGCTGGTAGTAGCCGCCCTGCCAGTGCAAGATGGTTTGGAAAGCCGCGCTGCGATCCGATGCGTACCCGCGAACCACGAGGGCGTCGGCAATGTGTGGCCGACCGACGGTGGCACCCGGCGTCGTTTGGGCCATGACGTCGTCCCAGCTGAGCTTCGGGTAGTCCTTGACGATTCGAGCGACCATCTTCTCGGCGCGGTGCAGCCGCTCCTCGCGGATCTGGGCAGTCGCCGCCACCAGCGCGGCGTTCGTCGGATCGACGAGATAGCCGAGCACATGCACGCTGGCGAACTGCAACTGCGTGCTGAGCTCGAGACCGGGGAGCACGGTCAGGCCGGTTCCACGGGCGGCGTCGAAGGCCTCGTTCCAGCCAGAGGTCGAGTCGTGGTCGGTGATCGCGACGACGCTGAGCCCCGCCAGCACGGCGGCGCCGATCAGCTGTGCAGGGGTCTCGGTCCCGTCGGAGACGCTGCTGTGCGCGTGCAAATCGATCGGTCCGGGCATCCTCCAATCGTAGGCCTGGCAATCGGGGCCGGGTCGCAGCGGGTCGCAGCCGGGTCGCTGCTCGCGATGTCCGGCGCGCTCCGGCCGCGCCCGTTCTGTACTCGTTCGCTGCGGTTAGGCTCGTCCCACCATGATCCGCCGTATTTTCGCCGCGGCGGCCATCCTCCTCGCCGCCGTCGCCTTGCTTATCGCCGCCTGGCCGCAGTTATTCGGCCTCGAGCGCTCGCTCGGCGCGGCTCAAGTGGTGGCGCTGCGGGGAACAGCGGCGCTGGTCGCGGGCGTCGGCGTGGTCGCCTGCCTGCTGATCGTGCTGATGTCAAGACGGGTGCGACGCTTCGCGGCCACCCTCGCGCTGCTGCTGCTGGCCTTCACAGGGGTCAGCGCGGCCGTGCTGGCAACTCGGGGAGGTACTCCGGCCGGATTCCAAACCAAGGCCA
>JAYTXO010000333.1:0-4874 GCA_043742905.1 Microbacteriaceae bacterium
CACGACCTTCCTGGCTGCCAACTCCCCCACGGCCGTGTGCACGAGCGCTGGCGCGGAGGCCCGCACCCCTGTGACACGGGCCCCCGTGACCACGCGTCCGCCAAGGCTACGTAACTCTCTGGTAAGTGCCGCGAGGAGCTCGAGCGGGTCGAGTTGCGCCTGGTCCGCAAGTCGCGCGGCGCCGAAGGTCGGGAAAGGAAGGCCCGCGTCTTCGATCAACTCGACCGGGAGTCCGTGCTCGACCGCAAGGCGTACCTCCTTCTCGACAGCGCCGCGGCCGTCCGGCGTCGCCGCGTAGCTCAATGCAGCCCGCCGCTCGATGCCCACCCCGCTGTGCTCTGCGAAGGCGAGCAGCCACTGGAAGGCGGCACGCTGGCTCTCCACGTAGGCGCCGACCACCGGGCGGAGCGTGCGGCCGCGGATGGTCTGCAGCATGGTCCCCTGCAACTGCGACACCTTCGCGGTGGTCCGGCCGGTAGCGCCAGCCCCGATCTCGCGCGCCTCCAGTACGACCACCCGCTGGCCCGCCCTGGCGAACATCAGCGCGGATGTCAAGCCCGCGATCCCGGCACCGACCACCGCAATGTCGACCTGCTCTTCGTGCGGGAAAGCATCGCCCTGGATCGTGACGTGCTCGGTCTGCCAGAGCGAATACATGTTCCGACGGTAGGCGGGCGGCGGCCCGCCCGCCCCGATTACCAGGCGACGCCCATCTAGCATCGGATCATGGCACAGACGACGGAGGAGGCCGCGGGCGCGGCCGTCGCGCGTCTGGCGGTCGAGAGGCTGCGAGCGCTGATCCGCGTGTCTACCGTCTCGCGCACCTCTCCCGCGCTGGCAGACGAGCACGAGTTTTCGCGGTTCCGGGCGCTGCTCGCGCAGCTGTATCCGCTCACACACTCCCGCCTCGAGCTCGAGATGGTCGCGGGCGGCACCATGCTATTCCGCTGGCTCGGGCAGGGAACAGGTGCCCCGAACGTGCTGATGGCGCACTACGACGTCGTTCCGGCGGACGAACCGGGGTGGACTCACGGCGCGTTCGGGGCGGAGCTGACAGGCGGCGACGCCGACTCCGAGCAACGGATTTGGGGCCGCGGAGCAATCGACGACAAGGCCGCGCTCGCCGTGATCCTGGAGGCGGTGGAGGAGGCGCTGGCGGGTGACTTCCAGCCGGCCGCTGACCTCTATCTGAGCTTTGGACACAACGAGGAGACCGCGGGCGATGGCGCCGAAGCCGTGGTCGCCCTCTTCCTGGAGCGCGGCATCCGACCGGCGATGGTGATCGATGAGGGCGGCGCGGTCGTGGAGGGCGTGTTTCCCGGAGTCGAAGGGCCGATCGCGGTGGTCGGTGTCACCGAGAAAGGCATCGCGGGCATCGAGCTCACGGTCGAGAAAACTGGCGGGCACGCGTCGACTCCGGTACGCAACGGGGCGACCGCGCGACTGGCTCGCGCGATTCTGCAGCTGGAGAAGCATCCGCCACGCGCGTCGATCTCGGCGCCGACGCTGGCAATGATCCAGACCCTTGGCGTACACGCGAAGGGTCCGCTGGGGATCTTGTTCCGGAGAGCCACGATGTTCCGCCCGCTGCTCGCGGCCGCATTCGCCCGGCTCGGCCCCGAGACGGAGGCCATGGTCCGCACCACCCGCGCGGTCACTCGGCTGAGCGGCAGTGCGGGCGACAACGTCATCGCCGAGCGCGCCACCGCGATGGTCAACGTGCGCATCGCGGTCGGGTCGAGCGTCGCCGATGCGACAGACGACATCCGGAGGGCAGTGGATGACCCAGCTGTCGCGGTGCGCGTCGTCTACGGCAGCGAGCCCTCGCCCGTGTCGCGCAGCGACGGCCCGGTCTGGCAGCTCCTGTCAGATGCGATCGCCGACACCTTCCCCGGCGCCATCATCACGCCATACGTGATGCTGCAGGCCAGCGACAGCCGGCACTTCGCCGCCATCGGCGATGGCGTGTACCGCTTCCTGCCTTTCGACTTGCGCGCCTCCGAGCGCGCCACCCTGCACGCGATCGACGAGAGCATCCGCGTCAGCACCTATCTGCGCGGGATCGCGTTCTACCGACGGCTGCTGAGGGTGCTGTAGCTCTTGCGCCGGCTTCACGCGGATCTGTCAGCTAGATGAGCGCCTTGGTGTGCCAGACGGTCTTGGTCTCGGTGAAGGCCAGGATGCGGTCGAGCGACCGCGCAGGCACGTCCGGCTCCGGCTCGACGACGCGCTTCAGCGTGTCGGCGGCAGCGATCTGCAGCTCGACCCAGTCGAGGGCGCCGGCGCCGGTGAGGTCGAGCGCGTTGACGTCCGCGTGGGTGGCAAGCCAGGGGGCGATCTCCGCTGGCGATCCGGTGAGGATGTTCACCACTCCCCCGGGCACATCGCTGGTGGCGAGCACCTCGGCGAGGCTGATGGCACTGAGCGGATGCGCCTGATCGGCGACCACGACCACCGCGTTGCCCGACACGAGCGCCGGAGCCAGCACGCTTACCAGTCCGAGCAAGCTCGAGGAACCCTGCGGGGCAACAATCGCGACCACCCCGGTCGGCTCGGGCACTGACAGGTTGAAGTACGGGCCGGCGACCGGATTACCCGATCCGGCGACCTGCACGTACTTGTCAGCCCATCCGGCGTACCAGACCCAGGTGTCGATTGCGTCGTCGACCTGGGCCACTGCGGCCGCTGCCGAGATGCCTTCCGAGGCGCGGAGCTCGTCCACGAACTGGGCGTGACGGCCCTCGAGTAACTCGGCGATCCGGTAGAGGACCTGCCCACGGTTGTAGGCCGTGGCACTAGCCCAGCCGGCCTGAGCGGCGCGAGCGGCGACCACTGCGTCGCGAGCGTCCTTGCGGCTCGCCTGCGCGGCGTTGGCGAGGAAGGCGCCCTTGGCGGTGGTGATCTCGTAGGTGCGTCCGCTCTCGCTGCGCGGGAAGAGGCCACCGATGTAGAGCTTGTAGGTCTTCGGGACCGCAAGACGACTCATTTCGCGTCTCCGCTCGCGAGAGTCCGAGTTTGCGCTGGCTTCCGGCGCTGAGGGGACGGAGATATCCGTACTTTCGCGGGGGCAGGCGCCGCGGCTGCCGCGGTAAGAGTGGAAGCGGCAGGACGCAGGTAGGCCGCCAGGCCCTGCCTGCCGCCCTCGCGGCCGTAGCCGGACTCCTTGTAGCCACCGAACGGCGAGGCCGGATCGAAGCGATTGAAAGTGTTCGCCCAGATCACACCGGCCCGCAGCTTGTCGGCCACGGCCAGGATCTTGCTCCCCTTGTCGCTCCAGATGCCCGCCGAGAGACCGTATGGCGTGTTGTTAGCCTTCGCGATCGCCTCGGCCGGCGTGCGAAAGGTGAGCACCGAAAGCACCGGGCCGAAGATCTCCTCGCGCGCGATCCGCGACGAGGTCGAGACGTTGTCGAAAATCGTCGGGGCGAACCAGAAGCCGCTCTCTGGGATCTCGCACGACGCCGTCCAGCGCTCGGCACCCTCGGCCTCGCCGATGTCGCTGAGTTCCCGGATGCGATCAAGCTGCTCGCGGGAATTGATCGCCCCGATGTCGGTGTTCTTGTCGAGCGGATCGCCGAGGCGGAGCGTTGCGAGCCGTGCCTTGAGCCGGTCGACAACCTCCTCGTGGATGCTTTCCTGCACGAGCAGCCGCGAGCCCGCGCAGCAGACGTGTCCCTGGTTGAAGAAGATGCCGTTGACAATGCCCTCGATCGCCTGGTCGATCGGCGCATCGTCGAAGACGATATTTGCCGCCTTGCCGCCGAGTTCAAGCGTGACTTTCTTGCCGGTTCCGGCGACCGCCTTGGCGATCTCGCGACCGACCGCCGTCGACCCGGTGAAGGCGACCTTGTTGACATCCGGATGCCGCACCAGCGCCGCGCCCGTCTCGCTTGCCCCCGTGACAATGTTGACCACGCCATCCGGGAGCTCGGCCTGTTGCACGATCTCGGCGAACAGCAGCGCGGTCAGCGAGGTGGTCTCGGCTGGCTTGAGCACGACAGTGTTGCCTGCGGCGAGTGCCGGGGCGATCTTCCACGCCAGCATCAGCAGCGGGAAATTCCACGGGATGATCTGCGCGGCCACCCCGAGAGCCTTCGGGTTCGCGCCGAGTCCGGCGTGATCCAGCTTGTCCGCCCAGCCCGCGTAATAAAAGAACCAGGCGGCGACGAGCGGAACGTCGACGTCACGGCTCTCCTTGATCGGCTTGCCGTTGTCGAGAGTTTCGGCGACGGCAAGCTCGCGCGCGCGCTCCTGAATGAGCCGTGCGATGCGGAAGAGGTACTTGCCACGGTCGGATCCGCTGAGCTTCGACCAAGTCTTCTCGTACGCACGACGGGCGGCCGCAACCGCGGCATCGACGTCGGCGGGTGTCGCGGTCGCGATCTCGGCGATGTGCTTCTCGGTGGCTGGCGAGATGCTCGCAAATGGTGTGCCATGGCCAGCCACGAAGGAACCGTCGATGAACAGGCCGTAGCTTTTCTGCAGATGCAGGATGCTGGTCGACTCGGGCGCGGGGGCGTAATCGAGGAAGGTCACGGGAATCAGTCCAATGTCACGTAGTCGGGACCGCTGTAGCGGCCGGTGATGAGCTTCTGACGCTGCATCAGCACGTCGTTGAGCAGACTCGACGCGCCGAAGCGGAACAGATGCGGCTGCAGCCAGTGCTCCCCAACGGTCTCGGCGACCGTGACGAGGTACTTGATCGCGTCCTTCGAGGTGCGGATGCCGCCGGCTGGCTTCACGCCGATCTGTTCACCGGTGAGTCGGTTCCAGTCGCGCACGACCTCGAGCATTAGCAGGGTGACGGGCAGGGTAGCCGCAGGGGCGATCTTTCCGGTCGAAGTCTTGATGAAGTCCCCGCCGGCCAGGATCGC
>JAYTXO010000334.1:0-11158 GCA_043742905.1 Microbacteriaceae bacterium
CATCGCTCGACGTTCTCGGTGTCCGCAGGCGAGACCGTAGATATCAATCTCACCTGGTACCCCTCGCACCGCCCGCCGCCGCCCGCGATCAGGGTGAGCGCGCGCATTCGGGAGACCGAGAAGTGGTGGAGCGGCTGGTCATCGACCGTTGAGACGACCGGCCCCTACTCGACTTACGTGCGTCGGTCGTTGCTGGTGTTGCGCGCCTTGACGCATGAAGACACCGGCGGCATCATCGCCGCAGCCACGACGAGCCTCCCCGAGACCTTCGGGGGTGAGCGCAACTGGGACTACCGCTACGTCTGGCTGCGCGACGCCTCGCTGACCCTCGAGGCGCTGCTCGGCCACGGCTTCGATATGGAGGCGCACGACTGGCGCGACTGGCTGCTGCGGGCGATCGCCGGCGATCCGGCCGACGTGCAGATCATGTACGGCTTGGCTGGCGAGCGGCGCATCGTCGAATGGGAGCTCGACTCCCTGCCCGGCTACCGCGGCGCATCACCGGTCCGCATCGGTAACGGCGCGGCCTCCCAGTTCCAGGGCGACATCTTCGGCGAGGTCATGCTCGCGCTGCAGCACACGCGCAAGAACGGCATCACGGAGGACCGCTCGTCGTGGTCACTACAGGTCGCGCTTCTCGACCATGTCGAAGACGTGATGGATCGTGATGACCACGGCATCTGGGAGATCCGCGGCCCGCTGCATCGCTTCACCCACTCGCGGGCGATGATGTGGGCAGCGTTCGACTGCGGTGTCCGGGCGGTGGAGACCTGTGGCCTCGAAGGCCCGGTCGAGCGGTGGCGGGCGCTGCGCGATCAACTGCGCACCGAGATCGAGACCCAGGGCTTCGACGCCGAGTTGAACAGTTTCGTTCAGTACTACGGCGCGACAGCGGTCGACGCCTCGCTGCTGATCCTTCCGCACATGGGATTTCTGCCCGCTGACGACCCCCGGATGCTAGGCACAGTCGCCGCGATCGAGCACAATCTGATGCGCGACGGTCTGGTGCTGCGCTACGAGCCCTCAACCGGAGTCGACGGGCTCGCGGGTAACGAGCATCCCTTTTTGGCGTGCTCGTTCTGGCTGGTCATCCAATACGCGGATTCCGGCCGACTCGACGACGCGATCCGGCTGATGGATCGCCTAGTCGGCCTGTGCAACGACGTCGGGCTCCTCTCGGAGGAGTACGACGTGGGCGACCAGCGGCAGGTCGGCAACACCCCGCAGGCGCTATCGCACCTCGCGCTCGTGCAAGCGGCAGACGCGATTCAGCGGGCGCAGGCGGTTCGCTGACCGAACTCGACGAGCTCGACGAGCTGGATCACCGCTGGTCGAACCCGTGGATATCCGCAAGTCCCGATTCAGCCGGTTGACGCTGGCGCGGCATCCGCACCAGCCTCGATCGCGAACGACGAGGCGACAATGCCGCCGACGACGGCCATGACGCCCCAGAACAGGCCCCAGCGGGACCTGCCGACCACGGCATCCACCGAGAACGGACCCGGCCCATCGATCACGAGCGCCGCGGCCGCGGCGACCAGCGTCACGTTGAACTCGTAGCCACCCTTGGAGTTGGCGAAACCATTCTTGCCGTGCACCTTGCGCACGGCCGTGGCCATCGTCGCCGTCGCGACGCCGACCGCAAGCGGGGTGACCAGTCCAAGGATGATACCGAGGCCGCTCAGGGTCTCGCCCAGCGAGACGAAGAGAGCGTTGCGACGCACCGGATACATCCGGGTGGCTTCCATCATCTTCTCGGTGCCAGCCAGACCGGGGCCGCTGAACTCTCCCGTGAGCTTCTGCAGCCCGTGCACGGTGAAGATCGAGCCGATCACGAGGCGCAGAACAAGTTTGCCGATTCCCATGATTCGAGCCTACGTCGATCGACGGCCTTGCCCGGTGCCTCCCTACTGATGCGCGACGTAGACGGTGTTCGATGAAATGCCGCCGGTGAGCGGGTTGTCAAAGCGCACCAACTGCGCCCGTGCGGCTGGGAAGACCGCGTTGAGCTGGGCCAGGAACTCGTCGTCAGGCGGGTCATCCGACCACAATGCAAAGACTCCGCGCTTCGTCAGGTGGCCTGCCAGCCGACCAAGACCGTCGACCGTGTATAGGTCGGCGTGACTCGGATCGAGCTGGTGACGGGGTGAGTGGTCAACGTCGAGGAGGATCGCGTCGTAGCTTGTCGCCGAGGCATCCCGCATCCACGAAAAGAAGTCACCGAGGGCGAGCCTTGTGCGCGGATCCCCCACCAGTCGAGCCGAGACGGGAAGAAGGTGTCGCTCGTGCCAGTCGATCACCGCGGGCAGTGCATCCACCACTGTCATGGTGCTCACGCGTTCGTCGTCAAGGGCCGTGACAGCCGTGTAGCCGAGACCGAGACCACCCACCAGAACCTGGAGATCCTCCCCGTCTACAGCCCCAAGTCCCAGCCGAGCGAGCTCCTCCTCCGCAAGGGTGAACAGGCTGGACATGAGGTATTCGTCACCGAGTTTGACCTCGTAGACGTCCGTGGCGACAACCGGATCGTGGCGGCGGCGCAGAGTCAACTCGCCCATCGGGGTCTGCTGCCAGTCGAGTTCCTCGAAACGCGAGCTCACCGTGTCGGCCTCGTCTGCACGTCGACCGGCAGGAACGAACCGTCACCATACGACAGTTTCGGGATCTGCATTGCCCTAGTGTGCGCGCTTCTTGTGAAGCTCCGCGGCGTGACGACACTGCAACAGGCTTTGCCTGGAGTGCCGCCACGCACGAATCCCGCAGGGTCCCTGGGAGGAACAACCGCGGGCGATGACTTACGACGCGACTGGGGTGCACGTCTGGGTAAGCGATCTCCCACACTATATGTCCGCCATTTGGGGGACCGCTGGCCCCACTAGTGGGCGATGACATCGCCCGAATTCGTGAGATTGGTGCGCCTGTGGTTCGTGTGATTGGAGTGGGTCATAAAGTGCCCGCCCAGCACCTTCACGCACCGGCTCTGCGAATCTTTCGCGGGTAGCTTGAATGCTGTGAATAATCGTGTCGGTCGCAGCACCCTGATCACCGTCGGTCTGATCGTTCTGCTGGTCGGTGGAGTCTGGGTCCTCCAGGGCCTGAACTTGATCCCAGGAAGCTTCATGAGCGGCGACCAGAAGTGGTTCATTATCGGGCTAATCGTCGCAGTCGTAGGCATCATTCTGGCCGTGCTCGGCCTCCGCCGACCGAGGGGCAGTAGCGCGAGAAGCAGCCGAACTGGCAAATGAAACCCTGAAAGTCCCTGGGTAGAGCGCCCCGAGGAACAACCGAAGATATTGTCCTGATCATCTCGGTCAGCGCGGTCAATGGTGCGACAGCGCCGGGTCAGCGGTCAAGGCATAAACATGGCACTTCTTTCACAGGGTCGCTACAGTCCGGTATGGATCAATATTCGTGGCGGCGCTTAGCGGCGTGGCCTCTGTTCTTTGCGTCGGTAGCGTTTCTGATTGCTTACTCAATAGAAGTCATCGGGAACCTCCCGGACAGCCGCTCCATCCTGTTCAATTGGGTTATTTGGGTGACCTGGGGACTGTTCCTAATCGACTATCTGGCGAACCTGATCCTCGCGGAACGTCGGGGCCATTGGTTCCTTCTAAATCTGCATCAACTCCCAATCCTGCTTCTGCCAGCACTTCGCCCATTGCGGTTGCTTCGACTTGTCACGTTGCTTGGGTTCATGCAACGTTTCGACGGCAACGCGCTCCGAGGTCGGCTTGTTGCCTACGTGCTCGGCTCAGCTGTCCTGGTTAGTTACGTCGGCGCTTTGGCGGTTCTGGACGCTGAACAAGATGTTGCGGGCTCGAATATTCGCAATATCGGGGACGCGCTGTGGTGGGCGCTGGTGACGATCACAACTGTCGGGTATGGCGACCATTACCCCATTACTTTGGTGGGCAGGATCGTCGCTGTCGGTCTCATGATCGGAGGCATCGCCGTCCTCGGAGTCGCCACCGCCGCCCTAGCGTCCTGGCTAATTGAACAGGTCGGTCATCATGCGGCACAAGAAACCCAAGCCAACGAAAAGTCACTGGACACTGAGATTGCGGCGATGAACATAAAGATCGACCGCCTCACGGGAATGCTGGAAGAACTCAGCCACCCAACCGAACGTTAGTGGGAGAACACGGCTACCCCGCCGTGGTGAGAGCACGCTCCCTGGTGGTGAGCTGCGAACGAGTACGTGCCGTCGTTACACATCGCAGTTGCACCCGCCGGGGTTGCTGGCGCGGCGGGGGCCGGAGCTTCGGCGGAAGACGGTCCGGAGCCGCTGGCGGCACAGGAGCAGGCACTGCAGCCGAAGGTGCGTCACCGACAAGGTAGCTTCCGTAGGCGACCCACCCATTGCTGGCAATCGCTTCTTGTGCGACGGCAAGCGAGAGGCTTCCCACGCACAGCAGCGTTGTGCTGCCACACCGTTTGGCGGGCACCAGACAGCAAAGACACGTCCGTGTTGGCACAAGAACGCGTCGCTGATGATCGCCTCGGGAACAGATATCGCGATCGTAGCGAAGCGGCTCGGTCACTCGTCCGTGTCGATCACCGCAGATCTGTACGCCCACCTGATCGGGTCGGCGTCGCGTCAGGCTGGCGAGAAATGCTGCCGCCGTGGCGGCCCCAAGAACAGCCGGTGCGCACCAAGTGCACACCCAAGGCATAAAACGGGCAGAGGAGGCGAATATGAAAAGCCCCGCATCTCAACGAGTACGGGGCTTTTCTTGGTCGGGCTGACAAGATTTGAACTTGCGACCCCCTGACCCCCAGTCAGGTGCGCTACCAAGCTGCGCCACAGCCCGTGGCCTCGTGTCGGCGAACCGGCTCAGTTGATTATGATACCGGCTTGGCAGGCTTCGGGAACGCTTCGCGCATGGCATCCCCGGTGAGGATGTCGCCCACCCCGATCAGCAGAAGGCTGAACACGATCTGCTCGATTGTCATCCAGAGCGGATAGAGCCCCGGGATCGTGGCGATCACCAGCGTGACGATAGGAAAGATGCGACTGAATAGCCGCAATCGTGAGTACGCCCAGTAATAGCCGAGCGCCGCGCGCCATGCGAAGTAGAGCAGAGTTGCGGTGATCGCGAGCACCGCAACGCTGCGGAACCAGACAGCCCAGTGCAGCTGCTGCCCGTGCGCGGTGAGAACGATCGCGATGATCACCGCGACGACACCGACCACGATCTCGGCCGCGAGAATCCACAGGATGCCCGCAAAGCCTCGGCGCGTGCGCGGGTGGGTGAACATTTCTTCGCGGATGCGGCGTTCCGCAAGTCGCCCGCCTGCGATCCGATCCAGGCGCAAGAACACTGGCTCAAGTGGTCTCAACAGCCGGTTCACCCCGTCGAGCAGTCCCACCGCGAACCGTCCGCCCGGTCGCTCAGTTGCGGATGACACGGGACTGCTCGCGGGCGCGGAATACCTCGGCGATGGTCGGAGCGTCGTCCGGGCGGGACACGACCTCGATCGCATCGCCGGCCGAGACGCGCCCGTTCTTCAGCACCTGCAGGTAGGCGCCGGGACGCTCCGCCTGCTGGAAACGTTTCACCCAGCCGCGCTCGTGCTGGCCCTCGAACTGACCACCCACCCAGCGGGCGAAGGTCTGACACGGGCGGCGCGGTCCGGTGACCTCGAGCTCGACGGAATTCTCGCCGGCGCCGATCCGCCAGCGTTCGCCGATGCGGGCGCCACTCACGTCGATTCCCTCGACCCGCAGATTTTCGCCGAACCAGCCGGGTGCAAGCTCGCGCTCGAGTTGCGCGCCCCACCAGTCGGCATCCGTATCTGCGTATGCGTAAATCGCGGCAGTGAGCCCACCGTGGTTTTTGCGATCGGCCTGGATGTCGGTGCGCACCCCGTAGGGACCTATCTGGATCTCGCCGCTGACGGCCCGCTTGTCTATGGCGGTCACACCAACGGACCCATCGTCGGGACGCAGAGCGTGGACGGAGCAGACGGCGATGAGCTGGGACACGGTTAGATCCTAGGATCCGGTGCCCCCATCCCGTCTGCCGAGGGGTCGCCAAGTGGGCTTAAGGGGCGGTCAATACGCCATATGGCGACCCCTCGGCACCCGGGAAGGCCAAAAGGGCTCAGCGGAACGGGCTGAGGCCGAGTTGGTTGCGCACGCCGGTCAGTTCGCCGACGTGGTGCGTGATGTGGCCGGTCAGTGGCCAGCGGAACAACGTGTTCGGTGAGCTCCATTGGCGGTAGAGCCAGTCGAACTTTGCCTCGTCGAGACCCATGGCGCGCAGGGCGGTGGTGGCATCAGGCGTAGCGGCGAGGGTGCTGGCATCCGCTCGCGTCAGGAAGGCGCGCACCTCATCCATCACCGACAGGACATACGCCTCGAGCTGGGGTGTCTCGATCAGGGTGAGGAACGGCTGCTCCCCCTCCTGCAGACCGGCGCTGGGTTCGGTCACTGCCGGGTCGTAGCCGGCGAGCAGCGCGTCCGACATGACGGGCTCGTGGCCAGCGACGCGCAGGGCAAGGCTGGCGTGGCGAGCGATGTGGAAGGTGGTCCAATCGACGGAGTTTGCGCCGGGCAGGCGCTCACGGCGTCGTTCGGCCGGGATGATCTCGAGGATCTGCTTGCTCAGACGGAGCATCGCATCGTCGTGTTCGCCAATGAGCCAGGAGGCAAGATCCATCCCGCGAGTCTATTGACTCGTTACCAGGTATTCCGTTACGTCGAGGTGGCGAATAGTCCGCCGAAAAAGGCTGGCACGATGCGGCCAGAGGGTCGTGTTGCGGCCGGTGTCGTCGAGGTAAAAGCTGTTGCATCCGCCAACAGACCAAACCGTGCCTTTGAGCTCGGATTGCAGGCGGTCGTTATAGGCCTTGACGGCTTCGGCCCGCGGTTCGATCGCTCGAACTTGGCGACGATCCATCAGCTCGAGCGCCTGCAGCACGTAGTCGAGTTGTGCCTCGATCATGTACACGATGCTGTTGTGGCCGAGTGCGGTATTTGGCCCGACAAGCAGGAACAGGTTCGGGAAGTCGGGGACTGTCGTACCGCGCAGGGCGGCCATGTGCGGCGTCCAGCGGTCGGCGAGCGGGACGCCGCCGCGCCCGAAGAGCAGGCGGGCGACGGGCGGGTGCGTCGCATCGAATCCGGTGCCACCGATCAGCACGTCGAACTCGCGCCGGATGCCGTCAGCGGTGACGATCACGTTGCCGTCAATGCGCGCGATGCTTTCCGTGACGAGCTCAACGTTCGGCTTCGTCAGGGCCGGATAGTACGAACTCGAGATCAGGATGCGCTTGCACCCGATCCGAAAAGCGGGCGTCAGCTTCACCCGCAGCAGCGGATCCGTCACCTGCGCGTGCAGGAAGCGCAGCGCGACGGCCTCGAAGACTTTGCCGATCGGGCGGAATCGGAACCCCGCGAACCGCACCTCGGCCTGCGTGAACACGAGGTGGCGCGCGAGCCGTTGCAGCAGCGGAACACGCGTGAATAGGCGCCGACGCCACTCGCTCGTGGGTGCATCGCCACGGGGCACGATCCAAGGTGCGCTGCGCTGGAAGACGGTGAGCGATCCGACGATCTTCTGCAATTCCGGAACGAACTGGATGGCCGAGGCCCCGGTGCCGATGACCGCGATGTTCGCTCCCGCCAACTCGACATTGTGACGCCACTGCGCTGAGTGGAACCGCGGTCCGGCGAAGCTCTCGAGCCCCGGGATCGCCGGCCACTTCGGGTCGATCAGGGGGCCGTGCCCCGACACCAGCACGGTCGCGGTGAAGCTCTCGCGACTGGTCCGGATGCGCCACAGCCCCGCCGCGTCATCCCACTCGGCGCGCTCCAGCTCCGCCCCGAACAGGATGCGCGACCGGAGCTCGTAGCGATCGGTGATGCCCCTCAGATACTGAAGGATCTCGGGCTGACGACCGTAGCGATGCGTCCAGTCCGGATTTGGCGCGAAGGAATACGAGTACAGATCGCTTCGAATATCGCACGCAGCCCCCGGATAGCTGTTGTCTCGCCAAGTGCCCCCGACCTCATTCGCCCGCTCGACAACAATGAAGTCGTCGATCCCGCGCCGCACGAGCTGCGCTGCCATCCCAAGCCCCGCGAAGCCGGTGCCGAGGATCGCGACGCGGACATGGCGCGGCATGTTGGGCTCGATGTCTGGCTCCGTGTCGGGTGCGGCGGGCGGGGTCATGGTCCTCCTTGCGTAAAATCTAGCCATGTCCCCTGTGCGCGTTCCGCAGCAGAGTCGCAGTCGTGCGCTTGTCGCGCGCGTGCTGCAGTCAGCTGGCGAACTCTTCGCCGCCGAAGGATACGAGCAGACCACGACCAACGGCATCGCGGCGGCGGCCGGGGTCTCGGTCGGCTCGGTGTACCAGTTCTTCATCGACAAGCACGCGATCCTGGATGCCCTGCAGGCCGACTGGGCCGAACGCCTGGGCCGCGAACTGGATGCCAGCCTTCGAATCGAAGACCTGCGCCCGATCCCGGACATCGTCGACGAGGTGCTCGAAGTGCACGGCCGCCTCGACCGCGAGCAGCCCGGTCTGCTGGCCGTGTTGCTGACCACCCGCGGCTCGCGCCAGGTCACATCGACACGTGACGCGATCCAGCAACGGCTCGAACAGATCATCGCGCGACGCGAACCTGAGATGCTGGAACTGCAGCGGCGCATGGCAGCGGCCATGCTCATCCATCTGTCGCTCGGGCTCTACACGCTGCCACGCTCAATCGACCCGGATCGCAGCCTCAGCCGCGCGGAAGTGCGTCGCGCGCTCATCTCGTACCTCGACGCTCTGCACGGCGGCCAGTCCAGCTAGCACGAGTTCACGAGGCGTCGGCGAGTGGCATGTGTTCCGCGGTGCCGATCAGGGTCGGGATGCGCAGCTCGCGCGCGCACAGGGCGGCGAGCATCACGGCATCCGTGTCGACCGCGACAACCGCGCGACCCGGTGCCAGAACCGCGCGGGAGAGTTTGCCGGTTCCCGCGCCGACGTCAAAGACGTCCGGACTGGCATCGCCGAGCATGCAGCCACCGCCTCGGCCGAGCGCTCGGGCCCGTCGGGTCAGTATCGGGCCGAGCTGTAGTACCAGCGTCCGTCGACCCGCTGGAATCGGCTGCGCTCGTGGGACACGCCGAACGAGCCATCCGCTTCGCGGCGGGACGCGCGGAACTCGACGATCCCGGTCTCGTCATTCGGGCCGCCATCAGCAATGTCGACGATTTGCAGCTTGCGCCACACGGTCCCCGCTTCGAGTTCGACGGTCACCGGTCGATTTGCGGGATGCCAGCTTGACACCAGGTAGCCGTCCAGCCCCAGCGCGAAGGCAGTGAACCGCGACCGCATCAGCGCCTCGGCAGTGTCAGCTGCACCACCGAGGTGCAGCGGCTCGCAGCATCTGGAATACACGCGCGCCGAACCGCATGGGCAGAGCACAACGCCTACTTCGTGCGCTTCTCGCGCACCCGCATGTTGACGACGATTGGCGTGCCCTCGAAGCCGTAGACCTCGCGCAGGCGCCGCGTGATGAAGCGGCGGTACTGAGGGTCGAGGAAGCCAGTCGTGAAGAGCACGAAGGTCGGCGGGCGGGTCGAGGCCTGCGTTCCGAACAGGATGCGTGGCTGCTTGCCCCCACGCACCGGGTGCGGATGCTCGGCCGTGAGTTCGGCGAGCAGCGCGTTGAACTTGCCGGTCGGGATGCGGGTATCCCACGAGTCGAGCGCGACCTCGAGCGCCGGAACCAGCTTCTCGAGATGACGTCCGGTGCGCGCGGAGATGTTGACACGCGGAGCCCAGCTCACGTGCGCGAGGTCCTGCTCGATCTCGCGCTCCAGGTAGCGGCGGCGATCGTCGTCGAGCAGATCCCACTTGTTGTAGGCCAGCACGAGCGCGCGACCCGACTCGAGCACCAGGTCGATGATGCGAACGTCTTGCTCACTGACCGGCTCGGAGACGTCGAGTAGCACGACGCCGACCTCGGCCTTCTCAAGCGCGGCGCTAGTGCGCAGGCTCGCGTAGAAGTCGGCCCCCTGCTGCAGGTGCACGCGACGACGGATGCCCGCCGTATCGACGAAGCGCCAGATCTTGCCTGCCAACTCGATCTGCTCGTCGACCGGATCACGGGTTGTACCGGCGAGCTCGTTGACGACGACGCGCTCCTCGCCCGCCGCCTTGTTGAGCAGGCTGGACTTGCCGACGTTCGGGCGACCGAGCAGGGCGATGCGACGGGGTCCACCGACCTCCTCTTTCGCAACGGCAGAGATCGCCGGGAGGATCGTCATCACGTGGTCCAGCAGGTCGGCGACACCGCGACCGTGCACCGCCGAGACTGGCCAGGGCTCGCCGAGTCCAAGGCTCCAGAGCTCCGCCGCCTGCGGGTCGCGGATGGCGTCGTCGGCCTTGTTGGCGACCAGGATGACCGGCCGCTTGCTCGCGCGGAGCATCCGGACCACGTGCTCATCGGTCGATGTGGCGCCGACGTTGATGTCGACGACAAACAGCACGGCATCCGCCAGATCGACGGCCACCTCGGCCTGCGCGGCGACCGATGCGTTGATTCCTTTGGCGTCAGGCTCCCAGCCTCCGGTGTCGACGACGGTGAAGCGGCGACCGAGCCACTCCGCCTTGTACGAGACGCGGTCGCGCGTGACACCGGGGGTGTCCTCGACAACAGCCTCTCGGCGCCCGATGATGCGGTTGACAAGCGCCGACTTGCCGACGTTCGGACGGCCGACGATGGCCAGCACGGGCAACGCGGGCATGTAGTAGATACCGTCGACACCCTCCGTGGAGGCTTCGAGCAGCTCGAGGTCCTCGTCGTCGAGGTCGTAGTCGGCGAGGCCGGAGCGCAGCGAGGAGGCGCGGGCTTCCGCCACATCGTCGTCGAGTTCGGCGAGGCGCTCCTCGAGGGTCTCGTCGAGTTCGCCGAACTCGACCGCCAGTTCGTCGTCAGCGGCCAGGGTGGGTCGCTCCAATTCAGCGGAACTATCGAGCTCAACAGGATCGAGGGGGCCGTCGATCGGCCCGCGGTCGTCGGTCATTATGGTGTCTCTTTCAGTGCAGGGAGGTCGTGGTGCGCACCAGATCGACGACGGCATGAACGGTCTGCCCGAAGTCCAGTTCGGTCGAATCGATCGTCGTCACCCCGGGAGCCGCGGTCAAGAAGTCGACCACT
>JAYTXO010000335.1:0-3503 GCA_043742905.1 Microbacteriaceae bacterium
GTCCGTTGTGTCGCTTACGTTGCCACACCCCCCGGCCGCCGAGTGACGTCGTTCGACACACGGTGTCACAGAAGATTAACAGAGTCAACCATCGTGACCTGTGTGGCGGGGGTTCACATGTTCGTAACATGAGGGGAAGTGAGCACCAGTCCATCGACGTGGCATTCTTGACGGGTGAGCGACACTGCCGGTCCGACGTGGCTGACCATTCCCGATCTCGTCGAACTACTCGGCTTACCGCAGAGTCGCGTCCGTCGTTTGATCGAGGATCGCGCGCTGCTGGCCATGCGAGTCGACGGCGTCACCAAGGTGCCGGCCTCGTTCATCGCGGGCCGCGAGCCGCTCGGTGATCTGAAGGGGACCATCGTCGTGCTGGGCGACGCCGGCTTCACTGACGACGAAGCCATCCACTGGCTCATCACCGAAGAGGACAGTCTCGGCGTCCCCCCGGTCGACGCACTTAAGGCTGGCCGCAAAGCCGAAGTCCGCCGCGTCGCGCAAGCGCTGGGATTCTGAATTATTTGGTCGCGCCGCAGCTCGTCCGGCGCGAATCGCTCCTGCGATACTGCCGTTTAGCGCTCAACTCTCGCGTCGGGTGACGGCGTCGGCGAGTGCGCTGAGCTGGTCGCGGGCGGAGCGCGTGAGCGGAGCATCCACCAGGGCGGCCGTTGCGACACCGACGTTGTGGGCGATGATCCGCTCCACCTGCTCGACGGCACCGCTGTCGCGGACGGCGTTCTGGAGCATGGCGATCTGCCCGTCATCCAACTCGCTCTCGCCAAGCAGCTCGTCGAACAAGCGCCTGGAGCCGCCCGGTAACTTCTGGCGGGCGAGCGTCACGAGCACCGTTCGCTTGCCCTCGCGCAGGTCGTCGCCCGCCGGCTTGCCGGTTACCACCGGATTGCCGAAGACACCGAGCAGATCGTCACGCAGTTGGAACGCGACGCCGAGTGGTAGCCCGAACGCGCGGAGCGCTCCGAGTTGGGGGAGGGAAGCATCGGCGAGCGACGCACCGATCGCCAGCGGCGCTTCCACGCTGTACTTCGCCGACTTATAGACGATGACCCGGTGTGCGCGGGTGAGCAGTTCGGCTTCGGGTCGGCTGCGCCAGGAAGTCTCCTCGAGCATGTCGAGGTACTGCCCGACCGTCACCTCGGTGCGCATCTTCGCGAACTCGTCGCGGGCGGCGGTCGCGGCACCCGGATTGCGCAGGGCGCGGGTGCCGGCGTCGAAGAGCTGGTCACTCCACGCGAGCAGCAGGTCGCCAATGAGGAGCGCGGACGCGTCGCCGTACTGGCGCGCGGAGCCCGACCAGCCGAGCTCGCGGTGCCAAGCCTCGAAGCGGCGATGCACGCTGGGCTGACCGCGGCGGAGGTCGGAGTTGTCCATGATGTCGTCGTGCACCAGAGCGGCCGCGTGGAAGATCTCGAGAGCAGATGCCACCGAGACCACGGCGTCGAGCGCTGGCCCGTCGCCCTCGTCGAGATCGTCGTGCTCAGTGGCAAACCCAGACACGGAGCGCCACCCCCAGTAGCAGAAGAGTGCACGGAATCGCTTGCCACCGGCGAGCAGGCCACGCGCCGCGTCATCGACCACCTGGAGGTCGGCGGAGATCTGCACGAGGGCGGATCCTTGCGCCGCAAGGAACTCGTCGACCCGTGACTGGACGAGATCGACTAAGCGCGTACTCACAGCCACGTCCCTATGCTATCGGCGGAAACGAGGCCTAGAATAATGTGTGAACAACGAGTCGGCGACACCGGATGCGCCTGAACGTGAGGGAGCTGGAAATGCCGCTTTCTGAACAAGAGCAGCGTCTCCTTGATGAGATGGAACGCAGTCTGTACCACAACGATGCGGATGACGTCACGACCGTTGGCGCGCGCCGAGGCCGTCCGAACTACACGGCCCTCGTTCTCGGTGTGATCGCTGGCGCCTTGGGGCTCGTCCTCCTCGTCGTCGGGGTGTCCATCGGCCAGCCCGTCGTGGGCATCGTCGGTTTCGTGATCATGTTCGCTGGTGCACTTGTGGCGATCGCGCCGCCGCGTCGCCTGACCATTCCCACGGGCGGGCCGGACACTGCGCCGGCGAAGCCCCGCACTGGATTCATGGAGTCGCTCAACGAGCGGTGGGAACGTCGCAACGACAACAACCACGAGAGCTGAGTAGCGCGCTCCACGTTTCTCCCTGGAAGGACCGGCTGAGCCGGTCTTTTCCTCGTTAACGGCCTGCCAGCTCCAAGATGGGCCGTTTTCGCGTTCTGAGTGGGCATTTCCCCTCCACCTTCCTCCACGCTCCGAGTTCCCTGTATTGACGGGGAGCGTGCCCCGTTGTGGGGGCAGGCGTGAGCTAAATTTTGCCATTTTGTGGGGGAATGTGGGTCAAAGTGGAGTAAAGTGGGGCTCGTCCTTCTGTCTGGCCGGAGAGTGAGGGGACCCGCATGTTGCTCGGAACCTTCGTCCCCAAGCTGGACGAGAAGGGGCGCATTATTCTGCCCGCGAAGTTCAACGACGACTTCTCCAGTGGCGTCGTAATGGCGCGAGGCCAGGAGCATGCGATCTACGTGTATAGCCAGCGCGAGTTCGAAGGCCTGGTCGAGCGGATGCAGCAGCAGGCTCCCGCCCTCGGCAAGAAGGGGCGCGACTACCTCCGTCTATTCCTCTCGGGTGCGACGCAGGAGCTGCCTGACAAGCAGCACCGGGTCACCATCCCCGCGATGCTGCGCGAATATGCCGGCCTCGACCGCGATCTCACCGTCATCGGAGCAGGTAGCCGCGCGGAGATCTGGGACACCGCAGCGTGGAACGAGTACTACGCCAGCGCAGAATCCGACTTCGCCGACGCCGACGAGGAGGTGATCTCGGGACTCTTCTAGCGCCTCGTGCCCGACCCTCAGCCGCGCACCCTGACTTCACTTCCCCGGAGCCAGGTCGCAGCGGATGGGGATCAGGCCCGAGGGGCGCTGCCCGAACATCATGACCGAAAACCGTCTGCACATCCCCGTTATGCTTCCCCGCACGATCGAGCTGCTCGCTCCCGCCCTCGGGCGCTCGGGCGCGGTGCTCGTCGATGCCACCGTCGGGCTTGGCGGTCACGCCGAGGCCCTCCTCGAGCGCTTCCCCGAACTGGTGTTCGTCGGACTCGACCGCGACCCGCACGCCCTCGCGCTGACCGCGGAGCGGCTGGCTCCGTTCGGGGACCGCGTTCACCTCGTTCATACGGTCTATGACCGGATCTCCGACGTGCTTGACGACCTCGAAATGCCGCCAGCCTCTGGCATCCTCTTCGACCTGGGTGTCTCTTCGATGCAAGTCGATCAGGTTGAGCGCGGCTTTTCCTATTCGAAGGATGCCCCGCTCGACATGCGCATGGACGACACTGCGGACCTGACCGCCGCCCGAATTCTCGCCGAGTACGACGAGGCGAGCCTCCGCCGGATCTTCTACGAGTACGGCGAGGAAAAGCTTGCGCCGCGCTACGCCAGCCGCATCGTGCGCGAGCGT
>JAYTXO010000336.1:0-3449 GCA_043742905.1 Microbacteriaceae bacterium
CGAAGGAACCTCGTCGTCGCACGCCTCGTGGCAAACCCGAGTCACGTGGTGCGGGCAGACCCAGGCCTCAACAGGCCGATGCTCGATCGAACCGTTAGCCGCTGACCTTCAGTCGCAGCCGATTCGACCGCAGTCGCGTGTTCTGCAACACGTCGCGAGTACGCAGAAAGTACGCAGCTTCTGCGGACTCGGTACTACTGGGCGGACAGCAACAGACACGAAAGACCAGGTCACAGCACCTTTAACGCGACTGCCGAGCCCACAAAACCCCTGCTATACGTTGAAGCGGAACTGCAGAACGAGGGCCACAAAGGGCCTCTGACCAGGTCTTTCGACGTCGGGTGCCGGCGCTTGGTCCTTCTCAGGTCCTTGGGTGAGCAAGCAACTCAACCCCCGGTCGCGTAGGTGAGTGGCGCAACCGTGCGACTATGAGGCATGACGTCTGCCGACCCGATCCGAGGAATCTGGTGGCTTCCGGACGCGCCAGCGAACCAGACGGTGGGTGATCTCACGCTGAGCGATGACTCGCAGCCCATTCTCGATCTGGTCGGCATTCTGAAGGCACCTGAGCACATCAACGAACGCTGGTCGACGCCCTTGATTTTCGGCCAGCCGGTGAAGGGCCAGCCAGTCACTCTGCTGGCATGTCATGAGACTCAATTGTCCCTGAATGGTCCCGGGATCATCACCCAACGGCTCGCGGCCTTCGGGGGAGCGTTGGTCGGGATTCATTTGGGCTCCGAGGACGACGAGGTCTTCGACCGAGTTGTGGTGGAGGTCGAACACCTCGGCGAGCTGGTCGGTCGCACGGGGCTCAGCGCGGAGGCGGTCACGATCGATGAGCGTGTGACGGGTCTGGCGGTTCGCTATGACACGCCCTCCACCTTGGTCGCTCGTGTCGGAACGGCGGAGATTCATCTGGCAGCCGGCTGGCGATCAGGGGTCCCATCGACTGGATCGATGACGCTGTCGGAGACCTGGGCGTTTGAGATTGTCCTAGACAAGCCAACCACGCTCTCGCTGATCCTCGGAGGTTGGGTTGAGCGGATCCGTGATCTCGTGAGCTTTTGTGCCGACCGCCCATGTGCGGTGACCTCGGTCCGGGTTGGAGGCCCCACTACGTTGGTTCCGAGCGGAGCGGGCCATCGCCTCGCTGAGGTACATCTTCCGTGGATCCCGTCGCCCACGGGTAACCCGAAGCCGCTCCATCACGACGAACCGGTGCTCCTCGTCCCGACCGATGACGAGGAGTTCCGAACGCTCATGCAGAAGTGGGTCGACGTCTGCGACGAGCTGGAGGTCGTGCTCGATCTGCACTATGCGAGCGACTACGCCGGGTTCGTATACGGCGAGACTCGGTTCATAAACGCTGCGCAGGCGATCGAGGCCTACCACCGCCGTCGTTTCGCTCGCAGTCCGGATGAGCTGGATATCTCACGTCGAACGATCGCTATCGAGGCCTGTCCGGAGACGGCTCGATCGTGGCTGGAGGAGAAACTTCGTTACTCACACGAGCCATCTCTGCGGCGTCGGATCAAGGATCTCGTCGCGTTTGCAGGCGTCACCGTATCGCCGTTTTGGAAGTCAGCCAAGGAGCGATCGAATCTCGTCACTCGGCTTGTTGACACCAGGAACAGCCTGACCCACTGGGACCCGGCGAGCAGAGTGAACCTTGATGGTCGAGAACTTCGAGCACTGAGCGCCTTCTTGAGTCTTCTTCTCACCGCGTGCATCCTTCGCGAACTCGGGTTCACCGAGGAGGAGACGTCGGCTGCCTTGTCCCGAAATCGCCGCTATCAGTTTGAAGTGAGTCAATTCGCTGACGCGTAACTGCGCGGCCTCTCCTGGCAGCGGCTGGCCGAGAGCGCGCTACTTGCCCTTGGCGGCATTGATCAACAACTGAACCAGCTGGAGAGTGCCCGGTGGTAGGACGACTTCCTCGTCGGCGTTCCTTACGCCGAGCCGCGGGCCAAAGAGCCTGGCGGCTACGTCCTTGAGCACGTCATCGCGCGCACCCTCACCCATGTCGCGCAAGTAGGGCTTGATGGCTGCGAGCTGGACCGCCATGTGCTCGAGGTCTCGCTGGGCCCGGCGGTGTTCGTTGGCCTGGCGTGCGGCATACGCGCTGATCCCTCCGACGGTAACGACGGCGAGCGACTTCAAAGCGAAGCCGACCCAGTCGCGATCGGACGAGGTGTGCTTCGCGATTGCGATGACAGCCACAGCGGCCGCCAGTAAGCCAAATGCCACCGCTCCAAGACTCCACCAGAACGCGGAGCGCTTGTCCTCGGCCGCGCGCTTGCTCGGCTCACCGATGAGCGCTTCGTCGGAGATGATTCCTACGATCTGCTCGGCCTGCGCCTGTCGATCTCGGATCGTGGCAACCGCCTCCTCCACGGTGGAGTCAGCGGCCGCAAGCGACGACTTCGTCGTAGCTTCGAGCGCCGAGACGATCGTGACTCCCTGCGTGCGCTGCTCTTCAAGAAGGGCACGGAACTGCTCCGCCCGGCTGCTCTGTTCGTCGGTGTAGGACGCCTGCCACTGCGTCGTCAAGGTGGTCGAGGCCTGTCGTAGCGCGTCCACCTCGGCACGAAGCTGTTCCACTCGCGCGAGGAGGTCTACATTTTGCTGCTCTGTGATCTGCCGCTGCTGGTCGACGGAGGCCACCTGCGCTCGAAGCGAGTCGACGAGCACTGTCATTTCGCGTCCGGCCGCGTCTCGCTGTTCGCTGACGGTGCGGGACAGACCCGCGAGTTGCTCAGCCGGTGCGGCTGACTCAGCGGCGATCGCAGCGGCTGAGAGATGAATCAGCGCTGCTTCGGAGTTGGCCATGGTGTTGGCGAGCATCGACACGTCTTGGCCCGACTGGTATTGGCGGGCATACGCGGTCGCGGTCGCGAGGTTCTGGTGGGCTTGGTCCAGAGCAGTCTGCGGAATCAGGTACGGGTCGCAGTTGTCCAGAATCCAGATTGCTCGCTCTGCCTGACGGCGCGTCTTGCCGAGATCCGACATCACGTTCTCGTCAGAGGCATCCGACTCGTTCAGGACCCGCGATAGTTCCCTGGCTTCGATAGCAGCCGGGCTCTCCCGAACGTTTCTGACCCACTTGTCGTCCATGATGCTCCCTCCGCGCGACCACGCTATTGGTAGCCAGAGCTGGCCGCCGGGATGTTCTGGCTCAGCGAGTTGGTGAGGCCTTCGGCAGATGGAGTCGTGGGCCGAGGCGATCCTCAATTGCATCGCGCACGCGATCCTCGTCGCCGGGCATGAGGTGGGCGTAGGTGTCGAGGGTGATCCTCGCGGAGTCGTGGCCGAGGGCCATCTGCACCTGCTTGATCGAGCAGCCGGAGGCGATCAGCACCGAGGCGAAGAAGTGCCGGAGATCGTGGAACGTGATCGAGTCTGCCAGGCCGGCGCGCTTGCGAGCGCGGCGGAAGTAGTAGCCCCAG
>JAYTXO010000337.1:0-2116 GCA_043742905.1 Microbacteriaceae bacterium
GCATGGGCACAAGCAGCGCTGAGATAGTGGTCGCGGTCCCGATTCCCTAACGGCCCCGGAAGCGCCTCGGGATCGTCAGCGTGAACGTGGAGCCTTCTCCCGGCGTGCTCGATCCCGTCAGCGTCCCGCCGAGCATCTGCGACAGCTTGCGCGAGATGGCCAGCCCGAGGCCGGTGCCCTGAGGCTTGCCGCCCATCGTATCCGCCTGCACGAACTCGTCGAACATGCTGGCGAGGTGCTCCGCTGCGATGCCTACGCCAGTATCCGAGATGGCGAACGATACAGTCCGGCGGTCGGGCGACGTCACCCTCACGCTCACCCCGCCTTCGCGCGTGAACTTGACCGCGTTGCCCAGCAGGTTGACCAGGATCTGCGTGACCTTCTGGACGTCCGTGAACAAGGAAAGCCCCCGGTCGCCCACCTCGATGGCCATGTCCAGATTGCCTTGCGCGACGAGCGGCTGGATGGTCGCCACGGCCGCGTCCACCAGGTCTCCCGTCGTGATGTCCGTCGCGGTGACCTTGGTACGACCTGCTTCGATCTTGGACAGGTCCAGCACGTCGTTGATGAGCGCGAGCAGGTGCTCTCCCGCACGCCGCACCATGCCGAGCTGGCGTTGTTGCTCCTCGGTCAGGGGGCCAGCGAGCCCTTGGAGCATGACGCCCGTGAACCCGATGATCGAGTTGAGGGGCGTCCGGAGCTCATGGGACATGTTCGCCAAGAACTGGCTCTTGGCCTGTGTGGCGCGGGCCAGCTCGTCGTTGGTCGCGCGGAACTGGTCGTTGAGGCGGACCGCGATGTCGTTCGCGGTGAGCAACTCCTCGTTCGCACTGTGGAGCTCCTCATTGGTGGCGGCGAGCTCCCGGGTGCGCGCCTCGATCATCTCCTCGAGGTGCAACTGATACTCCTGCAGCTCGTCTTCCGCGCGCTTGCGGTCCGTGATGTCGATGGCGGTCCAAGCGAAGCGCTTGGCGGATCCTGCGGCGATGTCGAGCGGCGTGATGTAACCCCGGAACCAGCCCTCCGCTCCCGCCCACACGAACGGGAAGTCGAGCGTGACCGCGGCGTCTCCGCGTCCCGCCTGCTCGAACCGGTCGTGCCAGAACTCCCGGACCGGCTCATCGAAGCCCAGATCTCGACCGGATCTCCCGGTCATCTCCTCGATGGTGCGGTCGAAGTACCGCGACTGCTTGATGTTGGGCGATACGTAGACGATGTCGTCGGCGGTCAGCTCCACCACCGAGAAGAAGACGTCCGCGTTGTCGAAGAACCCCCGGATGACCGCGTCCCGGTCGGAGAGCTGCATGCGAGCGCGCTCCCGTTCCTCGACGAGCCGGCGATACCGCGTGAAGTTCCGCTGCCGGCGCGTCAGCCCGACGGCGAGAGCGGAGGCGATCACGAAGAGGAGCACGCCGATGACCGCAGTCCAAGCAGGAGCGACAGTGGGCGCAAACGCCTCGGAGATGTCCATCTTGGAAACAATGAGCCACGGAGTTCCCCTGACCGGTTCGACCCAACCCAGCACGGGCTTTCCGCGATAGTCGACACCGTACACGACACCGTGGATACCGTGTACGGCTTGGGCGGCCAGGAGGTCCCCGGTCACGGGTCGCCGCATCTTCAGAGCCGCGCCCTTCTGGAACCGCAGGTCATTCAGGTACAGGACCGCATCGTCTCTGCGCTCCACGAGAAGCGTTTCCGCCGTCTTGGTGGGCAAAGGCCACGATTGGATGAGCGGGTACAAGAACCGGCCCGGGTCCGCGCGGAGCACCATGACGGCCAGCGGTCCGCCTTCAGGGCCGCCCGCTCCGATCGGCACGAGTACGTCGAGCGCCGGTCGGCCTGTGACGCTGTCGATGTGCAGGTCGGTCAGGGTGGCTTCCGCCGACGAGAACGCGAGCTGCAGGCTGGCCGTGACGGCCGTGTCGGCATCCCCGCCCTGGGTCGTCAGGGAAGCCTCGCCACCGCGCAGGATCATGGAAGCGCCGGAGTAGCCCCGGTACGTCACGATCGAGTCCATCCACGTCTGCAGTGCAAGGGCCTCCGGTGACGACGAGTCCGACTTGGAGGCCCACGCGACAAACAGACTCGCGCTGAGGGGATCCCGCTGGATATA
>JAYTXO010000338.1:0-11238 GCA_043742905.1 Microbacteriaceae bacterium
GGCTCGAACGGCAAGACCACGACTAAGAATCTGCTGCGCGCGATCCTCGAGGCCGAGGGGCCGACCGTCGCACCTGCTGGCTCGTTCAACAACCACGTCGGCGCCCCGATCACGATGCTCCAGGTCGACGAGACCACCGACTATCTGGTGAGTGAGATGGGCGCGAGCGGCGAAGGCGAGATCGCGCGCCTGGTGGGGATTGCGATGCCCGACATCTCCGTCGTACTCAAGGTCGGACTGGCCCACGCGGGTGAGTTCGGCGGGATCGAAGCCACGCAGCGTGCCAAGTCTGAGATCGTGCGCGAGCTGCCCGCCTCCGCGGTCGCGGTGCTGAACGCCGACGATGGTCGCGTGTCCGCGATGGCGGAGCTGACGGCCGCGCGCATCGTGTGGTTCGGGCTGGCACCGGATGCCGATGTGCGCGCCGAGGACGTTCTCACCACCGCATCCGGAACCCGTTTCACCCTCGTGGTGGACGGCGCGAGTCACGTGGTCGCCCTGCAGATTCTCGGCGAGCACCATGTCGGCAACGCGCTGGCCGCGCTGGCCGTCGCCCGCGAGCTCGGGGTGCCGCTTGACCGCGCGATCGCGGCGATCGAGGCTGTGCCGCGGGCGGAGCGCTGGCGCATGGAGGTGCTGCAGCCCGGCGGCGGCATCACGGTGATCAACGACGCGTACAACGCGAGCCCGGATTCCACTGCCGCGGCACTCAAGACCCTTGTGCAGATATTGGAACCCGGTCAGCGTTCGGTCGCCGTGCTCGGCGAGATGGCCGAGCTGGGGGAGTACGCCCGGGAGGAGCACGACCGGGTCGGTCGTCTCGTAGTTCGTCTCAACATTGGCAAGCTCGTTGTCGTCGGGGACGGTGCGCGCCTCATCCACGCCGCTGCCGGGCTGGAAGGTTCATGGGACGGGGAGTCAGTGTTCGTCCCCAATCTCGACGCGGCATACGATCTTTTGCGTGGAGAACTTCGGTCGGGTGATGTCGTGCTCGTGAAGTCGTCGAAGTCGGCCAACCTCCGTTTTCTCGGTGATGCGATCGGCGGAGTCGAGGGCGCCGCGTGGTAGCTCTCCTCATCGGTGCCGCCTTTTCACTTGCGTTTACGCTCTTTCTGACGCCGGTCTTCATCCGGCTCTTCTCGCGGCTTGGCTGGGGCCAGTTCATTCGCGACGACGGGCCGAAGTCGCACCACGCCAAACGCGGCACACCCACCATGGGCGGCATCGTCTTCATCCTCGGCTCGACCTTCGGCTACCTGATGGGGCATTTCTTCGCCGGAGTACCGGGGACGATGGTCGCCGTGCTGGTACTCGGGATGATGGCTGGGCTCGGTGCCGTCGGGTTCATCGACGACTTCCTGAAGACACGACACCAACGCAGCCTGGGGCTGGGCGGTTGGGCGAAGATCGCCGGGCAGGCGATCATCGGAACGATCTTCGCGCTGCTGGCCATTTCCCGGCTGTTCCTTGACGAGAACCACCTGACGCCGGCCTCGACCTACATCTCGGGGGTGCGCGAGATCTCCTGGCTGAATCTGTACGCCTTCGGGCCGGTCGTGGGCATCCTGCTTTTCGTCATCTGGATCAACCTGATGACCGTGAGCGCCTCGAACGGAGTGAACGTTGCCGACGGGCTCGACGGTCTCGCCACCGGCGCCTCAATCTTCGCGATTTCGGCCTACATCTTCATCGGGTTCTGGCAGAACAACCAGAGCTGCTTCAGCGCGCGGTCGCAGGTGGTCGAATACAAGTGTTACGACGCTCGCGACCCGCTCGACATCGCGGTCGTGGCGGCATGCATCGTCGGCAGCCTGGTTGGTTTCCTCTGGTGGAACACCGCGCCAGCTCAAATATTCATGGGCGACACCGGTTCACTCGCCCTCGGCGGCGCGATCACCGCACTGGCCGTCATCAGCCGCACCGAACTGCTGCTGGTCCTGATCGGTGGCCTGTTCCTGGTGGTCACCGGCTCGGTGATCCTGCAACGGGCGTACTTCAAGATCACCCGCGGCAAACGCATCTTCCTGATGAGTCCGCTCCATCACCATTTCGAACTCAAGGGCTGGGCCGAGATCACCGTCGTCGTGCGGTTCTGGATCATCGCGGCGCTCTTCGTCGCCGCTGGCGTCGGCGCGTTCTACCTCGAATGGGCTAGCCGCTAGGGGGATGCTCAACCGTGGCCGATGTGCGTGATCTCTCCGAACTGACAAGCTGGCGCTCGGAGTGGTCGGGCCTGCGAGTGGTGGTGCTCGGGCTGGGCATCACGGGCTTCTCGGTCGCAGACACCCTGGTCGAGCTCGGTGCCGAGGTGCTCGTCGTCGCCCGCGAGGCGACCGTCGAGCACCGTCAGCTGCTCGAGGTGATCGGCGCCACATACCTCGAAGCGGACGGCACGGTCCCGCTTGCCCTCGCGGGCTTCCAAGCCGAGTTGCTCGTGGTGTCGCCCGGGTACCCGCCGGAGCATCCGCTGCTGGTCTGGGCGCGCGAGCAGGATCTCGAGATCTGGGGCGATATCGAGTTGGCCTGGCGACTGCGTGACAAGGTAGCGCGACCCGACGGCACGCCCGCCGATTGGATCTGCATCACCGGAACGAATGGCAAGACGACCACGACCCGGCTCACGGCCGCGATGCTGGTCTGCGGCGGACTGCGCGCGGCCCCGGCTGGCAACATCGGGGTGCCGGTGCTGGACGCGATCCGCGATCCACAGGGGTTCGACGCGCTGGTCATCGAGCTCTCAAGCCACCAGCTGCACTGGGTGAACCGCAACGCCGGCGGGCTGCTCGCACCGCTGGCATCCGTCTGCCTGAATCTCGCCGATGACCACCTCGAGTGGCACGGGACGCGCGAGGCGTACCGGGCTGCTAAGGCGAAGGTCTACGACAACGTGCGGATCGCCTGCGTCTACAACCTCGCCGACGTCGCGACCCGCGAGATGGTCGAAGACGCCACCGTGCAAGATGGCGCACGCGCGATCGGCTTCGGCCTCGGTGTTCCCGGCCCGAGCGATGTTGGGCTGGTCGACGGGATCCTCGTCGATCGCGCGTTCCTCGAGGAGCGCCGCACCTCGGCGCTCGAACTCGCGACGATGGACGATCTGATCCCCAGCGGGATGGATTCTCCGCACATGGCGGCCAACGTCCTGGCCGCGGCAGCGCTCGCCCGCGCGGCCGGGGTACTGCCCGCGCAGGTGCGCGAGGCGATCCGCGGCTTCCGGCTGGACCACCACCGAACCGAGGTCGTGGCCGAGAGCCGCGGGATCCTCTGGATCGACGATTCCAAGGCCACGAACGCGCACGCGGCCGATGCGGCTCTCTCCGGATTCTCGAGCGTGGTCTGGATCGTTGGCGGCCTTCTGAAGGGCATCGACCCGGCCCCGCTGGTTCAGAAGCACGCGAAACGGCTCAAGGGGGCCGTCTTGATCGGCGCGGACCGCACGGTGCTTCGGGAAGCGTTCCAGCGACACGCCCCCAGCGTCGCGGTCACCGAGGTCACGGGCGACGAAACTGGCGGGGTAATGTCTGCAGCCGTGCGGGCCGCAGCATCCGTCGCTGTCACCGGAGACGTGGTTCTGCTCGCGCCGGCCGCCGCATCGATGGACCAGTTCACGGACTACGCAGACAGGGGAACCCGATTCGCTCAGGCGGTGCGCGAGCATTTGGGCGAGCGGGGCTAGCCCAGCCCGGTCAGGAAGAAAACGGAGGGGAGGCGCTGGTGACTGCGACCCGACCCCCGCTCCGCTCCGGCCCCCCCTCGGGGCAGTCTCCCGCAGAGGAGCGGCGAGCTCCACGGTCCGCGGTTATCGCGGTACGGCGTTTGTTCGCGGCCGAGACGGCCGAGTACTTTCTGCTGCTTGGAACGACCCTGTTCTTGGTCATCTTTGGCCTGGTCATGGTGCTTTCGTCATCGTCGATCCTCTCGTATGTGAGCAGCAAGGACTTTTTCGCGATCGCCACCCGCCAGGGCCTCTACGCCCTCATCGGCATTCCCATCATGCTGATTGCAGCCCGTGCGCCTATCTCCTTCTGGAAGCGCTGGGCCCGGATCGGTGTCTTCGTGGGCATCGGACTTCAACTTCTGGTCTTCACGCCGCTGGGGTTCGCCTACGGCGGCAACCGCAACTGGATTCATCTTGGTGCGTTCAACGCCCAGCCGTCGGAGCTCGTGAAGCTCGCCTTCGTTCTGTGGTTGGCCTGGATGCTGACCTCGAGGCGGGAGATGCTCGAGGACTGGCGGAAGACGCTGATCACTCTGGGACCCGTCGTCGCAATCGCCATCGGCCTGGTGCTCGCTGGGAGCGACCTCGGCACCTCGGTGATCCTGTTGAGTATCGTGCTCGGAGCACTCTTCTATGCGGGAGCGCGCCTGCGAGTCGTGCTCGGTTTCATCGCCGTCATGGCGATCGTCGGTTTGGTGGCCGCCTCCATCCGAACTTCGCGGACGAATCGGATTTCGGCCTGGCTGGGTGGGTGCACCGACCCGTCACAGGCGTCCGGTGACTGTTACCAGACCACGCACGGATGGCAGGCGCTCGCCCACGGGGGCGTGCTCGGAGTGGGCCTCGGAAACTCCACCGGTAAGTGGTCGTGGGTACCCGAGGCCGACAACGACTTCATCTTCTCGATCATCGGTGAGGAGCTAGGCCTCATCGGCGCGATCATCGTGCTCGCGCTCTTCGTGCTGCTGACGATCTGCTTCATCCGCATTATTCGGATGTCGCGCGACCCCTTCGCAAAAGTCGCCACCAGCGCAGCCATGGTCTGGATCATTGGTCAGGCCTTCGTCAACATCGCGGTGGTGCTCGGATTTCTCCCGGTGCTTGGCGTTCCGCTGCCGCTCGTCTCGGCCGGAGGCTCCGCCCTTATCACGACGCTCGCCGCGATCGGTGTTGTTCTGTCCTTCGCGCGGCATCGACCGGAACCCGACGCGCAGCTCGCTCCGGCTTTCCGCGGAGCCACCCGCCGGTGACTACGTACCTCTTCGCTGGCGGGGGGACCGCCGGCCACGTCAATCCGCTGCTCGCGACCGCCGATCGCCTGCGCGAGCGCGAACCGGACGCCGAGATCCTGGTGCTCGGTACTGCCGAAGGGCTCGAGGCGCGCCTCGTTCCCGAACGCGGTTACGAGCTTCTGATCATTCCACGGCTGCCTTTCCCGCGTCGTCCTAACCGTGCGGCCCTCGAGTTCCCCGCGACCTGGCGTGCCACGGTCGCCCAGGTGCGCGGCATCCTGCGTGATCGGCAGGTGGATGTCGTGGTCGGCTTCGGCGGCTATGCCTCGGCTCCGGCGTACCGGGCTGCCCAGCTCGACAAGCTGCCGCTCGCGATCCACGAGCAGAACGCGAAGCCTGGGATCGCCAACCGGGCCGGCGCGCGCCTGACCAGCTTCGTGGGCGTCACCTTCTCGTCGACCACTCTCGCCCACGGAATCGTGGTCGGGCTGCCGCTGCGACGCGAGATCGAACAGCTCGACCTTCCGCCCGCGCGCGCGGAAGGGCGCGCCCGATTCGACCTGGACCATCGCATGCCGACGTTGCTGGTCACCGGCGGTTCAACCGGCGCGCGGCGCATCAACGAGAGCGTGTCGACCTCGGTCGCGGCCATTCTCGGGAGCGGCTGGCAGGTGCTGCACATTACCGGGTCCCGCTCACCGGTCACGGATCCTGGGCTCGCTGGTTACCACCTGCTTGAGTACTGCGACCGGATGGATCTGGCCCTCGCGGTCTCCGACCTCGCGGTCTCGCGGGCCGGGGCCGGAACGCTCGCCGAACTCGAGGCGCTGGGGGTCCCCGCCCTCCTCATCCCGTACGCAGCCGGCAACGGTGAGCAGGCCTACAACGCGCGCGACGCCGTCGCTGCGGGGGGTGCGATCGTCGTGACCGACGACTCCTTCAGCGCGAACTATGTTGAGACCGAGCTGCCCGTGTTGCTGCGTGATCGCGCTCGGATCGCCGATATGGCCGCCCGGATGTCGTCTATCGGCCTGCGCGACGGAGCTGAGCGAATGGTCGATCTGGTGTTTGCGGCGCGCGACAGCGCGCGCAAGACCGGACGGGTAGCGTAGCCACGATGATCAAGCCCGACCTCGAGATGGAGCTCCCGGCTGAGCTCGGCTCTGCGCATTTCGTGGGCATCGGTGGCTCCGGCATGAGCGGTATAGCCCGCCTGTTCCTTGAGGCTGGCCACCGCGTTACCGGCTCGGATCTGCGCGAGACGGATGCCGTGCACGAGCTCCGTGAACTGGGCGCCGAGATCGCGATCGGGCATGACGCCTCCCACCTGCGCGACGCGGACACCCTCGTCGTCACGGGCGCGCTCTGGCAGGACAACCCGGAGTATCAGGAAGCGTTGCGTCGCGGCATCCCTGTGCTGCATCGCTCCCAGGCGCTCAACTGGCTGATCGCCGGGCACCGCACCGTCTCGATTGCCGGCGCGCACGGCAAGTCGACGTCGACGGGCATGCTCGTCACCGCGCTGCGGGAGCTTGGCGCCGACCCCAGCTTCGTCAACGGCGGGGTGATCGCGGGCTATGAGCGCAGCTCGGGGTATGGAGCCGACGACCTCTTCGTGGTCGAGGCCGATGAGTCGGACGGCTCCTTCCTGCTCTACAACACGGCCATCGCGCTGATTACCAATGTGGATGCCGATCACCTCGACCACTACGGCACCCAGGAGGCGTTCGAGGACGCCTTCGTGCAGTTCGCCCAGAACGCGACGGAGTTTGTGGTCGCCTCAAGCGACGACGCTGGCACGGTCGCCGTCACCGAACGACTTCTCGACAAGAAGCTCGTCACCTTCGGTTTTGCGGCGACCGCTGACGCGCGGATCCACTCGATCGTCGCGGATGGCCCGGTGTCGTTCGGGGTTGCGTACGACGGCGAGGACTACGCCGGCCGGCTGTCGATCCCCGGAGCCCACAACGCCGTCAACGCGGTCGGGGTGTTCGCGATCCTGGTCGAGCTGGGGTGGGACCCGGATGCCGTATTGCGCGCCCTGGAAACGTTCAAGGGTACTGGCCGGCGGTTCGAACTGCGCGGCACCGTCAGGGGAGTGCGGGTCTTCGACGACTACGCGCACCATCCGACCGAGGTGGCTGCGGCGCTGGCGACCGCTCGCTCGGTCGTCGGTGCCGGACGGATCATCGCCGTGCATCAGCCGCACCTCTACAGTCGTACCCAGATGATGGCTGGCCAGTTCGCGGAGACCTACGAACGGCTCGCCGACCATACCGTGGTGCTCGACGTGTACGGCGCGCGCGAGGATCCGCTGCCTGGTGTCACCGGCGCGCTGGTGTCTGAGCGCTTTCGAGACTCGAGCCACGTTGACTACTTGCCGGACTGGCAGCAGGCGGCAGACCGGGTCGCCGCGATTGCGTGCGAGGGTGACCTCATCATGACCCTCAGCTGCGGTGACGTGTATCGGATCATCCCGCAGATCCTCGACGCGCTTGAGGCGACGCAGGAGCCCTTGATTTCAGAGCCGGGCGGCGCGTGAAGCGGCCGGAAGGAGTCTCGGCGCCGACGACGCGGGGTGCGGCCACTCCGCCGCCGACAACGGTGCCCCCGAAGTCCATGCCACCTCAGCGCTCAGTGCCCTCGGCGCGGCAACGGCCCGCGATATCGACCCCAAAACGCTCCGGTCCGACACCACCGAGCCCCCCAATCCGCCCGACCCGTTCGACTCGTCCGAAACGGACTGACCGCAGCGCAGGTGCCGAGTTCCGCGCCGCCGAGCGTGCCCGCAAGCGCTACGAGCGCCAGGAGGTCAACCGTTTCACGCGCCAGTCGCGGCGACGACGGTTGACTTGGGTCGTCGTCTTGGGGCTTCTGGTCACGATCGGTGCTTTGGTCGCAGCTGCTGTGTTCTCGCCGTTGCTGGCGCTGCGCACGATCACGATCGACGGCACGTCGCGCCTGAGCGCGACCAGCCTGCAGAAGGCAGTCGACGGCCAGCTCGGCACGCCCCTCGCGCTCCTCGACTACGGTCGGATCACTCGGGAGCTCGCCCGCTTCAGCCTGATCCGCAGCTATGTGACCGAGGTCGTCCCGCCCGGCACCCTCCTCATCCACCTGGTGGAGCGCACCCCGGTCGGTGCCATCCAGACCGCCTCTGGCTTCGAGCTCGTCGACCCGGCCGGCGTTGTTGTCGACTCTTCCACGACGCGCCCGGATCGCTACCCACTCGTCCAACTCGGCACCGGGAAGATCAGCGGGGCGGGCTTCGCCTCAATGGCTCAGGTTCTGCTCGCGCTGCCGAGTTCGGTGCTCTCGAAGGTGGACACGATCACGGCGCTCACGCATGACGACGTCACACTGACACTGGCGGGATCCAGTCAGCGGGTGGTGTGGGGGAGCTCGAGCGATTCGGATGCCAAGGCGCATGTGCTCGCAGACCTCATCGCGCTGCACGGCACGGGCGGGGCTGGCGAGTATGACGTCTCGGCGCCGGGCACCGCCGTGTTCCACCAGAACTGAGCTCCTTCATGCGCTGTTGACCGCGCTTTGTGGATCAGGATGACAGGCCGCGAGAAGCGCTTGGCCCACGTTGAACGGCTGCCGATCCTGAGAACCAGCGACGCATTCCCACGACACGCGCGTCATTGCTTAGCCGTTTCGGGCCGCGACCGTACCTTGTGGATCAGACATAGTAGTGAGAAAGACTCTGAACTTCAAGTAGAGGTTGAGACTTTCGTTTCCACACGGAGGCCGGACGTGACATCGAACCAAAACTATCTCGCGGTGATCAAGGTTGTCGGCATCGGCGGTGGCGGGGTCAATGCGGTCAACCGCATGATCGAGCTCGGCCTGCGCGGCGTCGAGTTCATCGCGATCAATACCGACGCCCAGGCGCTCCTCATGAGCGACGCCGACGTCAAGCTCGATGTGGGCCGTGAGCTCACTCGGGGCCTTGGGGCCGGCGCCGATCCCGAGGTCGGCCGTCGTGCCGCCGAGGACCACGCCGAAGAGATCGAAGAGGCGCTGGCCGGAGCGGACATGGTCTTTGTCACCGCGGGCGAAGGCGGCGGCACCGGCACAGGAGGCGCGCCCGTCGTGGCCCGGATCGCGAAATCCATCGGGGCGCTCACCATCGGTGTCGTCACCAAGCCGTTCGGGTTCGAGGGCAAGCGCCGCTCGGCGCAGGCAGAGCTTGGCGTCTCAAACCTCAAGAACGAGGTCGACACCCTCATCGTCGTCCCCAACGACCGCCTGCTCGAGATCAGCGATCGCGGCATCAGCATGCTCGAAGCCTTCGCGACCGCCGACCAGGTGTTGCTCGCAGGCGTTCAAGGAATCACCGACCTGATCACCACTCCCGGTCTCATCAACCTCGACTTCGCCGACGTCAAGTCGGTCATGTCGGGTGCCGGTTCGGCGCTCATGGGTATCGGGGCCAGTAGGGGAGCCGACCGGGCGATCAAGGCCGCAGAGTTGGCCGTTGCGTCCCCGCTGCTCGAGGCGAGCATCGACGGGGCGCACGGAGTGCTCATCTCGATCCAGGGCGGCTCGAACCTCGGGATCTTCGAGATCAATGACGCAGCTCGCCTGATCCAGGAGGCCGTGCACCCGGAGGCCAACATCATCTTCGGTGCCGTCATCGACGACACTCTCGGGGACGAGGTTCGAGTCACCGTCATCGCGGCCGGATTCGACGGGGGCGAACCCGTGGTTCGCCCGACCACCGAACGTCGCACCAACTTCGTCGAGGCCGCTATTCCGGTCGCCGTCGGAACGGATGGTGCCAGCATCGCGTCGACGAGTGCGATCGTGACCGGTGGCTGGGGTGCCGAGCCGGACGCACCTTCGCCCAGCGCACCGCGTGATCGTGACTTCGATGACGACGACGAGCTGGACGTCCCCGACTTCCTCAAGTAGATGGCTGTCGGGGAGCACCGCGATCAGACGCCTGGCCTTGCGGAGCGGCTCGCGTCGGTGGATGCGGACATAGCGGACGCGGCGCGCGCCGCGGCACGCGACCCGGCCGAGTTGACACGCATCGTCGTGACCAAGTTTCACCCGGCCTCGATGGTGCGCGAGCTGGTCGAACTCGGTGTGCGTGACGTCGGCGAGAACCGCCACCAGGATGCGTCCGCTAAGGCCGCGGACCTCGCCGATCTGGACCTGGCCTGGCACTTCGTCGGGCAATTGCAGAGCAACAAGGCGAAGGCCGTGCGGCGCTACGCCCGCGCGGTGCACTCGGTCGATCGTGAATCGGTGGTGTCCGCGTTGGCAGGGGAGCTGCCGCTCGACATCTTTCTCGAGCTCAACCTCACCGGGGACCCTGCTCGCGGTGGCGTCGAGCCTTCGTTGCTCGAACCCCTGGCTGAGCGCGTGCTTTCCACCCCGGGCCTGGTGCTCCGCGGGGTCATGGCGGTCGCGCCGCTTGGGGAGGACGCCCGACGCGCGTTCGAGAGAGTGCGCGCAGCATCCGATGCGTTGCGCGTGATTGCGCCCGAGGCGCGCGCCATCTCCGCGGGGATGTCGGGTGACTTCCGCGAGGCGATCCTCGAGGGCGCGACACACCTGCGAATCGGGGCGGCAATCACGGGAAAACGACCAACCGCCGGTTAATCTCTGAATCAAAGCACGATCCTCCGGAGGACGAAAATGGCGAACCCGCTGCGTAAGACGATGGTCTATCTGGGCCTGGCCGACGAGGAATACGACGATGACATGCCTGCCGCTCCTGCCGCTCCGCTCCCGGCTGCCGTCCCTTCGGGCAACCGCGCGCCGGTGACCCCTCTGCGCCGACCGGTCGCCACCCGCAACACCGCGCCGTCTGGAATGAACGAGATCCTCACCGTGCACCCGCGCAAGTACGCCGACGCGCAGACGATCGCCGAAAGCTTCCGCGAGGGTGTCCCGGTCATCATGAACCTGTCGCAGATGACGGAGCCCGACGCGCGCCGCCTCATCGACTTCGCCAGCGGCCTCTCGCAGGGCCTCTACGGCAAGATCGAGCGCGTCACGAACAAGGTTTTCCTACTGACACCGGAACACGTCGCGGTGAGTGGCGAGCAGGCCGAGGTCGAGAGCGATGTCGAAGCCGGCTTCTTCGGCTGATCCCCAGTTCTGGGTGCAACTCCAGTTCGGGTAATCTGTCGGGGTGACTTCGGCCGTCTTCCAGCTTGCGATCGGGTCGATCCTGCTGGTGCTCGTGGTTTTCTTCGTTTTCATGTGGGCGCGGCTGGTGTTCGATTGGGTCCGCATCCTGCAACCGAAGTGGCGACCGCGGGGTGCAGG
>JAYTXO010000339.1:0-4599 GCA_043742905.1 Microbacteriaceae bacterium
CACGTTATACCTGACGGGCTAAATGATTTAGCAGATAAGCTAGAGCAGAAGGCTAAGGCCGCAGTCCTCTTGATGCGACTGAATCCCGACGATTTGCACGTCAGCAAGGGACGAGAGTCCTGGAACTACAAGGGCATAGTGGCGTATTCAAAGATCTGCACCCACGTCGGGTGCCCGGTCGCCCTCTACGAGCAGCAGACGCACCATCTTCTCTGCCCGTGCCACCAATCACAGTTCGACATCACGCACGAAGCCCAAGTCATTTTCGGACCGGCCAAGCGCCCACTGCCGCAGCTGCCTATAACAATCGATTCCGAGGGCTACTTAGTCGCACAGAGCGACTTCCACGAGCCCGTCGGAGCAAGCTTCTGGGAGCGGGAACATTGACCGTCGACACCACTGCACCTGCCTCAGCACCGGCATCCGCTGACACGCAGCTGCCGCCGAGTAATGGCACGCGCGTCACGAACTGGGCAGCCAACTACATTGACGAGCGCACCAGCATTTCGGGCCTCGTCAAGGAGTTGGGGCGCAAGATCTTCCCCGACCACTGGTCGTTCATGCTCGGCGAGGTGGCGCTCTACAGCTTCGTCGTCATCCTGCTCAGCGGGACTTTCCTGACGTTCTTCTTCCAGCCGTCGATGGCGGTCGTGACATACGACGGCTCATACGCGCCCCTGAAGGGCATCCAGATGTCGGCAGCAATGTCGTCGACCTTGAACATCAGCTTCGACATCCGCGGTGGCCTCCTGCTGCGTCAGGTGCACCACTGGGCCGCTCTGCTGTTCGTGGCCGCTATCGGACTGCACATGCTGCGCATTTACTTCACGGGCGCCTTCCGCAAGCCGCGCGAGATCAACTGGGTCATCGGGTTCGTACTCTTCGTGCTCGCCCTGGCGGAGGGTTTCACCGGCTACTCGCTTCCCGATGACCTGCTCTCCGGCAACGGACTGCAAATCATCAACGGCATGGTGAAGGGGATTCCCGTCGTGGGAACCTGGATCACCTATCTGCTGTTCGGTGGAGAGTTCCCGGGTACCGCGATCGTCGGCCGCCTCTACAGTCTGCACATCCTGCTGCTGCCGGCCATCCTCGTCGCGGCCATCGGGGCGCATATGGTCCTTCTGATCGTGAACAAGCACACCCAGTTTGCCGGGCCCGGTCGCACCGAGGGGAATGTGGTCGGTTCGCCGATCATGCCGGTGTTCGCGGCCAAGGCCGGTGGCTTCTTCTTCATCATCTTCGGAGTGATCATGCTCACGGCATCGTTCGTGACGATCAACCCGATCTGGGTCTACGGTCCCTACGACCCCTCCCCCGTGTCCGCCGGAACTCAGCCCGACTGGTACATCGGTTTTGCCGATGGCGCTCTGCGACTGATCCCCCACGGCTGGGAGTTCATGCTCGGCCCGTACACGGTCTCGATGAACATCATCGTGCCGATCCTGGCTCTGCTCGTGTTGCTAGCGCTGGTCGCTGCGTATCCGTTCTTCGAGGCGTGGGTGACGGGTGACAAGCGCGAACACCACATCGCTGACCGTCCGCGCAACGCTCCGACGCGTACCGCGATCGGGGCTGCGGGTGTCACCTTCTATGCCGTCCTCTGGGCGGCGGCGAGTTCCGACATCGTGGCAACGCACTTCGGGCTGTCGATCGAGTCGGTTATCACTTTCCTGCAGGTGAGCATCTTTGTCGGCCCGGTCATCGCGTACCACGTCGCCAAACGGATCTGCATCGCCCTCCAGAAGAAGGACCGCGAAATCGCGCTCCACGGCTTCGAGTCGGGTCGCATCGTCCGTCTGCCGGGTGGCGAGTACGTCGAGGTGCACGAGCAGCTTTCGGATTACGAGCGCTGGAAGCTGGTCAGCTTCGATGACAACGCGCCCATCATGCTGCGGCCGAATCGGGACGGTAAAATCACGGTACCGGCGAGACTGCGGGCCCGTGCATCGAACTGGTTCTTCGAGGATCGAATCGTTCCGGTCTCGCTGACTGAGATCGACGCGTCGCACAGTGAGCACGCCGCGGTCGAGTCTTAAGCAACGTCACCAAGAAGGGCCCCGGGAGCTTCGGCTCACCGGGGCCCTTCTTGCGTAAAACCTTTCCAACAATCCCGGTCTCGACGTTGTACGCGCTCCTCCCTGACTGTGGATGCACTCTTGGGTGGAGTTGTTCGATCGGATCCGACGTGATGCGCGCGTGGAGGGCCTCTCGATCAAGAAGCTGGTCCGCAGGCACGGTATCGGCCCGCCGGCGTTGCGGCAGGCGACGAGATGCTCCGCCAAGACCTCGGCGGACCTCCGCCGGCGACGGGGCCTGACCGAGGAAGCCGCGAACTCAGCCATCGACCAGGCCTGCCGACGGCTCCGGCTGCCGACGATCCGCGCCGGCTGACCTTCAACAGCACCATCATCGAGACAGGCACCGACTCCTACCGACTCGCTCGCAGCCGACATCATCACGCCCAGCCCTAGATTCCATCGCCGTAAGTGCCCTACAACTGGGCATTTGTTTTCCTCGGAGCGAGGCCTCGCTCGAGGAAAACAGGAAATAGTCTGAGCCACCATGAGAGGGGTCGACCGGGAGGTTGGGTACATCCGGTTCGAGCATGTTGCCCCGGACGAAACTTGGGCCGAGATCGCGAGCCTCTTCGTCTCGAGCTTCGCGGCCCCTCCTTACAATGAATCACCAGACGAACTACAAAGCATCGACCAATGGGGCCCGGACAAACTTGCTAGTCCGGGAGGGCGACTTGTCGCGGCAAGCCACGATGGACACGTGATCGGCTTTGCGTTATCTCAAAGGCTTGACCAGGACAGCTCCTGGTTGCGACGACTAAACGAAATGCTGCCAACGCGAGACGCGGCAATCACGCCATCGAGAACCGTTATTGTCCAGGAACTCGCTGTCGACGAAGGCTTTCGAGGTCGTGGGATCGCCAAACAATGCATCCGTGAACTCCTCTCGAATCGAACCGAACACGATGCCATCCTGGGTGTTTTTGGCCAAGCAACCAGGTCCTAGAGATGTACGAGAACTGGGGTTTTTCGGAGCTTGGGACCTCCCCCATTTACGGTGGAACCGTGACCCTGCATGCCTTGCACCACAAACTCCCGTGGACGGCTAGTCATCCGGCCTCAACCCGTCCCCGCAATAGTCGCTCGGCTCGTCGAGCCGAATCGCCATAGCGACTAAATCGAGAATGCTGCTGCGGCGCAACCGCTGGACACGATCGGAAGCGCCCGAAGCGTCGCAATCCACCGAGTCCATGAGCTCTCGCCGAGTACGGCTTAGATTGGTTTCCTGGGCCCCACTTAGGTTGAGATAGCCACCTCCCCATGGGGTTCTGCGCTTTCGTGGGATCCCAGGCGGTTGGAGAGTCCGCCTTCGCACCGAGTATGACAACGACGCCCAACCCGGTCAGGCTCAACGCCACCGTCCCGGGATGCAGGTCCATGCAGAGGTAGCTGGCGGCGGCGCGCCAACATGAGTTGTTGCGCAAGACATCCGCATTCGGAAGTGTCGAAGACGGACCCGCCAGCGGAACCGTGAACACCACTTCCCTGGTTCTCGAAGTAACTCTCCCCGGTCCGCCGACCGAGTTGCTACGGCACAACTACGCGGCTATGCGCCCGACTCCGGAAAGAACCTGCGCATGTATTCCGCGCTTTCGTGAAAGCCCAGTCGGTCGTAGAAGCCACCAGCGCGCCGGCTAGCGACCGTGAGCTGCGTGACGCCACGGCGGTCGCACTCAGCTTCCACTGCACGCACGAGTTGAGTCCCGACGTCCAGGCCACGAGCGGCCTCGTCCACCACGAGCTCTTGCAGCTGCGCTGACGGTCCGTTGGTGGCCAGCAGAGGCACGATCGTCGTCAGTGCGTAGCCCTGCAGCGCAGTGTCAGCCGCCTCGGCAACGTACAAGAGAACACTGTGTTGCTCGCCCGAGAGGTAGGAGGCGATCGTCGCGTCGTACGCGACTCGATCGGGAGCGAATGCATGACCCATCTGACCCACAAGCGCGAAAACGCCATCCTCGTCGCCGGCACGTGCCTCACGGATCGTCGTCATTCGGGACTCAGCGGGCGAAGTTGCCACGGTAGTACTCGTAGTACCAGCCGACGACAGCTATGAGCACGATAGGCGTACCGATGAACGTGAGCCAGATACCGACGGCAACGCCGAGGAACATCATTGCCAGGCCGAGCGCGACCACGAACGGCCACCAGCTCCATGGGCTGAAGTTTCCCATCTCGGGGTCGCCATCGTCGATGTTCGCGTCAGGCAAGTCCGACGGACCCTCTCCACCCTGCGCCGCGTAAGTGCGACCGAGGTAGAAGGCGAGGAAGAAGGCGAGAATGCCCGACAGGGCCAACGCCACGGTTCCGACCCACTCAACCCGGTAGAACTGCGAGTGGAGCGACCAGACAGTGTAAATCGTATCCGCCAGCCAGAAGAAGCCACCGAGAATCCAGAACAGATTCGTGTTGGCGCGCATTGCTAGCGCACCTGCCCGTCAGCAACATTGACAACCCGGCCATCGGGTGCGTCCTTGAAGGATCCAACACCGACCGGAATACCCACCTCTGGGTGGTGCAGGTC
>JAYTXO010000340.1:0-5815 GCA_043742905.1 Microbacteriaceae bacterium
TCGGCCATCTTTGCGATTCTAGGCACGCGGGCGATTCTAGGGTGGCGGGTACGCTAGGCCGTTGGAGTTCTGACAGATGACACCACTGCACCCAGCCGCGACTGCCGCATGGAAGAACGCGCACGAGATCGCTCCGTTCCGCGTGGCGGGTCTCGACGGTGTTCGTGCGATTGCCGTGACCCTCGTCATCCTCTTTCATCTCACCCCGGGCACCACCGTCGGCGGCTACCTCGGGGTCGACGTATTCTTCGTCGTCAGTGGATTCCTGATCACGAGCCTCCTGCTAAGGGAACGCGCGGACTCCGGACGAGTGCTGCTCGGCGAGTTCTGGGCACGGCGGGCACGGCGCTTGGTCCCGGCTCTCGGCATGCTGCTGCTGGTCTGCTGCGGCGCTGCGGCGCTGATCGGCGGGGATGTGCTGGTCAAGCTCGGGCTGCAGCTGTTCGGCGCCGCGACGTTCAGCAGCAACTGGCTGCTGCTCGCCAGCGGATCCAGCTACTTCGGCGACAGCATGCCCGAGCTATTCCGTAACCTGTGGTCGTTAGCCATCGAGGAGCAGTTCTATCTCATCTGGCCGTTACTTCTCTTGCTCGTCCTGGTGCGGATGCCGCGCTGGCTTCGTGTGAGCGGTGTTGCCCTCCTGGCCGCCGTTTCCGCGATCGCGATGGCCGCGCTGTGGACTCCCGCAGACTCGACGCGCGCCTACTACGGCACCGACACCCATGCGTTCGGGCTCGCCCTCGGGGGCGTGCTCGCGTTTCTCGCAATATCGTGGCCGAGGCATGCGCTCGCCTGGCCCCGAACCGCGCGCACCGCCCTCGGAATCAGCGGGCCGATTGCGCTCACAGCTCTGCTCGTCGTTGCCTCAGCGATGCCGGGCAACCTGCCGTTCGTGTTCCGCGGTGGTCTGCTGATTGTCGTCGTGCTGACCGCGATCGTGATCGCCACCCTGCTTGTACCCGGCACTCCGCTTGCTCGCCTGCTCGAGCTCCGGGTGCTGCGCTGGATCGGAGCGCGCAGCTACGGGCTTTACCTGTGGCACTGGCCGGTCTTCGTCCTCGTCGTCAACGCTCTACACGGCTGGCCGCGCGGCGACGGTACTGGGTGGGCGCTTGGCGGCATCGCTGTGGTGATCACCGTGGTGGCAGCGGCTCTCTCGTACCGCTTCATCGAACAGCCGATCCGGCGACTCGGTTTCCGTCAGGCGCTGCGCCGCCTGCGAGACGAATGGCGCGCCACCGCTCCGCGCCTGATCGCGAGTGTCACAACGGCTCTTCTGCTGGTGAGCGCGGGCACGGGGACGGTCGCCGCACTCGCCTCGGACCCCGGTGTCGGCCAGACCCAGCTCGCCGTCGAGGCGGGGCAGCAGGCCATCCGCGATGCGGCGAGAGACGCACCCTCGCTTCCACCGTCACCTTCGCCCAGCGCCGCGGCCACCGGGCCCGAGATCTCGGCGATCGGTGATTCGGTGATGCTTGCGGCCGCCCCCGAGCTCGAGGCGCGGCTCCCCCGGATCTCTATCGATGCCGCCGTGTCGCGGCGGTTGCCAGCCGTACTCGATATCGTGCGCGCCGAGCTCGACGCGGGGACGCTCCGTCCGGTCGTGGTCGTCGGACTCGCTACGAACGGTCCGATCGCCCGCAGCACCCTCGAGCAGCTGCGCGCCGAGGTCGGGAGGAATCGTAAGCTCGTCGTCATCACCGCGCAGGCCCCGCGCGACTGGATCGATCCGAACAACCGCATCCTGTCCGCATTCGCGGCCAGCTATCGCAATGTTGAGCTCTCGGATTGGCACAGCGCGGCCCAGCCAATCCTGGGCGATCTCAACCGAGATCAAGTCCACTTTGGCCCGACCGGTGCCCGGGTGTTCACCGACTCCCTCCTGTCCGCGCTGGAGAGACTCTCGGAGGTATCGCCGCCCGGCCTGCTGCCGAGCAGCCCCAGGTCAGGGCCGAAGTGAGCTCCGGCGCCGATCAGGTCCGGCCAGGTTAACGCCAGAACGGGCCAAACACGATGGCCCGGCCCGTTCTGGACAGTGCGTGCTCTACGCCTTGGCGTCGGCTGCAGGCTCGACCGCCACGGTGTCGGCCACCGCCTCGGCCTCAACCTCGGAAGTCACTGATTCCGCGGGCGCTTCATCCGCAGGCGCTTCGACCGTTGTCACGTCATCCGCGGCATCGGCACCGGTCTCGGCGACAATCCCCTCGTCGACCGCAGCGATCGCGGCCTCGTCAGCGGGTGCTTCCTCGTCCTTGGCGACGGGCTTCACATCGGCGCGAGCGGCCGACTTATTCGAACTCGCTGGCTTCTTGCTCATCGGCTCGAGAACGAGCTCGATGACGGCCATGGGAGCGTTGTCGCCCTTGCGGTATCCGGTTTTGATGATACGGGTGTATCCACCCGCCCGCTCGGCCATCTGCGGCGCGATCTCAGTGAAGAGCTCGTGCACGACACCCTTGTCCGAGATGGTCGCCAACACCCGGCGACGGGCGTGCAGGTCGCCGCGCTTTGCGAAGGTGATGAGACGCTCCGCCAGTGGACGCAGCCGCTTGGCCTTCGTCTCGGTGGTCTGGATGCTTTTGTGCGTGAAGAGCGCGGCCGCGAGGTTCGCAAGCAGCAGGCGCTCGTGCGCCGGACCGCCGCCGAGGCGAGGACCCTTGGTGGGCTGAGGCATGGTCTATATCTCCAGTGTTTCGGCAGTGATTATTCGAGTCTCGTCAGATCGCGGAAACCGCGGTCCTAGATGCTCTCGTCGTCGTATCCACCGTAGAAGTGCGCCCCGTCGAAGCCGGGAACGCTGTCCTTGAGCGAGAGGCCAAGCTCGACGAGCTTGTCCTTGACCTCGTCAACGGACTTCTGACCGAAGTTACGGATGTTCATCAGTTGCGTCTCCGAGAGGGCGACGAGCTCGCTGACCGTGTTGATGCCCTCGCGCTTGAGGCAGTTGTAGCTGCGCACAGAAAGGTCGAGGTCCTCGATCGGCATGCTGAGCTCGCTCGAGAGCACAGCGTCGACCGGGGCGGGCCCGATCTCGATGCCCTCGGCCGCCGAGTTCAGTTCGCGGGCAAGACCGAACAGTTCGACCAGCGTGCGGCCAGCCGAGGCGATCGCGTCGCGCGGGGTGATCGCGGACTTGGTCTCGACGTCCACGACCAGGCGGTCGAAGTCGGTGCGCTCACCGGCACGAGTCGCCTCGACGCGGTAGGTGACTTTCAGCACGGGCGAGTAGATCGAGTCGATCGGGATCTGGCCGTTCTCGCTGAACTCGCTGCGGTTCTGGGTCGCCGAGACGTAGCCGCGGCCGCGCTCGATCGTGAGCTCCAACTCGAACTTCGCCTTCTCGTTAAGAGTCGCGATGACGAGTTCAGGGTTGTGGATTTCGACACCGGCCGGAGCCGAGATGTCCGCGGCCGTAACCTGGCCAGCACCCTGCTTGCGCAGGTACGCCGTTATCGGCTCGTCGTGCTCACTCGACACCGTGAGGCCCTTGATGTTGAGGACGATCTCAACGACGTCTTCTTTCACCCCGGGGATCGTGTCGAACTCGTGCTGGATGCCGTCGACGCGGATGCTCGTGACCGCCGCGCCCGGAATGGACGACAGCAGAGTGCGGCGAAGAGAGTTGCCGAGGGTGTAACCGAATCCGGGTTCCAGCGGTTCGATAATGAAGCGCGAGCGGAACTCGGAGATGCTCTCCTCGGACAGGGTGGGTCGCTGTGCAATCAGCACGGATATTTTCCTTTCGGCGAAGTGTCCGCCATATGACACTCACGAAATATCGGCGGGTGGCTAGACCGCCGGGTGTTTTTGTTTAGTTGTGAAATCTTTGTGGCTGAGCAGCGGCGGAGCCACGTATCGAGACCCGCTTGCGAAGCTCACGCTCCTGGCAGGGTTTCTCGGTCCGCGCGATCCAGCGCACCACTTGACCCGTCGGAGGTATCGCGCTCCGCGTTACACCCGCCTACGCTTCGGCGGGCGAACTCCGTTGTGGGCCTGGGGCGTCACATCGCTGATCGATCCGACCTCGAGGCCAGCAGACTGCAGCGAGCGGATCGCAGTCTCGCGGCCCGAACCCGGTCCCTTCACGAAAACGTCGACCTTTTTCATGCCGTTCTCCTGTGCCTTGCGAGCAGCAGCTTCCGCGGCCATACCGGCCGCGTAAGGGGTCGACTTGCGCGAGCCCTTGAAGCCGACGTCGCCGCCAGAGGCCCAGGCGATAACGGCACCCGAGGGGTCGGTGATCGAGACGATGGTGTTGTTGAACGTCGACTTGATATGGGCCTGACCCACAGCGATGTTCTTTTTCTCCTTGCGGCGCGGCTTGCGACCTGCGGCTGCTTTGGGAGTGGCCATTACTTCTTGCCTGCCTTCTTCTTGCCAGCGACGGTGCGCTTCGGGCCCTTGCGGGTGCGGGCGTTGGTCTTCGTGCGCTGACCGCGCACCGGAAGGCCGCGACGGTGGCGGATGCCCTGGTACGAACCGATCTCGACCTTGCGGCGGATGTCGGCCTGCACCTCGCGGCGAAGATCACCCTCGACCTTGTAATTGACTTCGATGTAGTCGCGGAGAGCGACGAGCTGGTCGTCGGTCAGGTCTTTGACTCGGACGTCACCGGAGATTCCGGTGTCCTTGAGCGTGGCAAGCGCGCGCGTGCGCCCCACACCGTAGATATATGTCAGTGCGACTTCCACGCGCTTTTCGCGCGGGATGTCCACTCCGGCAAGACGTGCCATGGCGGATTCTCCTTGAGAGAGCTCCTGGAGGTCTGTGCGTCACCGGTGCCAGGGCCTCCAGACCCTGGGTGTCACCCCTCGCGGGGATCCTGATGATGCTTGATGTCGTTCTTGCTTTTTTGCTTTGCCCGATGCCCGAGATGTGCAACCGTGTCGAACCCACGGTCGCGGGAGGGGGCCGTTTCAGCCTTGACGCTGTTTGTGCCTGGGGTTCGCCTTGCAGATCACCATGACGACACCGTTCCGACGGATCACTTTGCAATTCTCACAGATCGGCTTGACGCTCGGCTTGACCTTCATTGTTCTTCTTCTCTCGCTGTCGTCGTGAACATCGCCGACTCTCTCGAGCTCGGTGACGAACCGTTACTTTCCAGCCGCCTACTTGTAGCGGTAGACGATCCGGCCGCGGGTCAGGTCGTAGGGGCTCAACTCCACGATCACGCGGTCCTCGGGGAGGATGCGGATGTAGTGCTGGCGCATCTTGCCCGAGATGTGGGCGAGAACCTTGTGTCCGTTAGTCAACTCAACGCGGAACATCGCATTGGGAAGAGCTTCGACCACCGAGCCCTCGATCTCGATAACGCCGTCCTTTTTGGCCATACCTTCTTTAATCGCTCACAAGTCATACTGCTGGTCGTGCGTGGGTGGGATTTGGCGCTGCGGCACGCGAAGAGCGGGCCCAAAGCGCCAAAGATTAAGCCTACGCCATTGGGGACCATTTGGCCAAGTCAGGTGTAGGGTTCGGCTCCGCGAGAACGATTTCAGCTGTTCGCGACTTGGGTGGCACTGAAACCGCGCTCCGCCATGGCCGAGAAGATGCGCCCGGTGACGTCGTCAATGTTCCCCAGACCGTCGACCTCGATCAGCAGTCCTTGGTGGTTATACATCGCGATCAGCGGCTCGGTCTCTCGGCGATACACATCTTGACGGTGCAAGATCGCCTCCTCCGAGTCATCGACTCGACCCTGCTCCAGTGCGCGCTTGCGCAGGCGCCGAACGATCTCGTCTTGGTCGGCCACGAGACGAACCACCGCGTCGAGGGCGTGCCCGTTGGCAGACAGCAGTGCGTGGAGGTACTCGAC
>JAYTXO010000341.1:0-3273 GCA_043742905.1 Microbacteriaceae bacterium
GCCGAGGCGGTCGAGAGCTTCTGGTACGCCTCGAGCCGCAGCCGCTCGCTCTCGACGTATTCCTCGGGCAGGTGCGCATCCACCGGCAGCTCGAGACGCAGCTCGGTCTGGCCCTCGGCCACGTCGCCGCGGAAGGCAGAGACCGCCTCACCGATCATCCGCAGATACAGGTCGAAGCCGACACCGGCGATGTGCCCGGATTGCTCGCCGCCAAGCAGGTTGCCTGCACCGCGAATCTCGAGATCCTTCAGGGCGATCTGCATGCCGCCGCCGAGCTCGTTGTTGGCGGCGATCGTTTGCAGCCGATCCTGCGCCAGTTCGCTCAGCGGCTTGTCTTCGTCGTACAGGAAGTATGCGTAGGCCCGCTCGCGACCGCGACCGACGCGACCGCGGATCTGGTGCAACTGCGATAACCCGTACTTGTCGGCACGGTCGATGATCAGGGTATTCGCGTTGGTAATGTCGATACCCGTCTCGATGATCGTGGTGGTGACGAGCACATCGAACTTGCCCTCCCAGAAGTCCACAATGACCCGCTCGAGCACGCTTTCGGCGAGCTGGCCGTGTGCGACGGCGACGCGCGCCTCGGGAACCAGCTCAGCGATCTGCGCGGCCACCCGGTTGATCGAGGACACCCGGTTGTGCACAAAGAAGACCTGCCCCTCGCGAAGCAGCTCACGACGGATCGCGGCGCCCACCTGCTTGTCGCTGTATGGCCCGACGTAGGTGAGAATCGGATGCCGGTCCTCCGGAGGCGTGGCTAGCGTGGACATCTCGCGGATCCCGGTGACCGCCATCTCGAGGGTGCGCGGGATCGGCGTCGCCGACATCGCCAGGATGTCCACGTTCGTCTTCAGCTTCTTGAGCGCGTCCTTGTGTTCGACCCCGAAGCGCTGCTCCTCGTCGATGATGACGAGGCCGAGATCCTTGAACTGGATGCCTTCACTGAGCAGGCGGTGCGTCCCGATCACGACGTCCACCTCGCCGCGCGCGAGGCCCTCGATGGTCTCCTTGGACTCTTTGGCCGTCTGAAAACGGCTGAGCGCGCGCAGGTGGACCGGGAACCCGGCGAATCGCTCGCTGAAGGTCTCAATGTGTTGCCGCACCAGCAGCGTGGTCGGCACCAGCATCGCGACCTGCTTGCCGTCCTGGACCGCCTTGAACGCTGCTCGCACGGCGATCTCGGTCTTGCCGTAGCCGACGTCGCCCGAAATGAGGCGGTCCATCGGGATCGCGCGCTCCATGTCAGCCTTGACCTCATCAATGGTCGAGAGCTGATCGGGGGTCTCGACGAACGGGAAGGCCTCTTCCAGCTCGCGCTGCCACGGCGTGTCGGGCGGGAAGGCATGGCCCCTGCTCGCCATCCGTGCGCTGTAGAGCTTGACCAACTCGACGGCAATATCGCGCACCGCCTTGCGCGCTTTGCCCTTCGCTGCAGACCAGTCGGATCCACCCATCTTGCTCAGGGCGGGCGCCTCGCCTCCGACGTAGCGGGTCAGCAGGTCGAGCTGATCGGTCGGGACGTAGAGCTTGTCGCCCGGATGTCCGCGTTTGCTTGGCGCGTACTCGATGACGAGATAGTCGCGCAGCACCTTATCGGCGGTGACCGTCGTACCCAGGGGACCGCGCGGAGTTCGCGTGCCGCTGGAGACCTCGCGCTGCACGAGCTCGACGAAACGGCCAATACCGTGGGTCTGGTGCACGACGTAGTCGCGGGCATGCAACTGCAGCGGGTCGACAACGTTCTTGCGGCGGCTGGCGAGCCGCTTGACCTGACGCGAGTCGATGCCAGCGGTGCGACCGTAGAACTCGGCCTCGCTGAGCACGGCGAGACCGTGCCCAGCGACACCGTGCCCAGCGACACCGTCGCCCGCCAGCTCGAAGCCTGCCTCGATGCCGCCCTGCACGAGGTAGGCGACACCCGCCTCGGGGTCGTCCGGGAACTCGTCGACAGCGCGCGCAGCCACCTCGCGCTCGGCGAGCACGTCGGCGGCGCGCTCCACGAGGCCGATGCCCTCCGCGGCAATTGCGACGGTCCAGCCGGCGCGGAGCAACTCGGCGACGTGGTCGACCGCGCCGTCTGCCTGGCCGGCAAAGCTCGGCACGGGCTGGGCGTCGATTCGGACCACATCGTCGTCGTTCGCGTCGAAGGGGCTCAGCGTCCACCACGGGCGATCGCCAGCGGCGGCCCGGAGGCCAGAAACGGTGAGGAAGTCGCCCGAGCCCAGATCGATGGGCGCCTGGGCTCCGGCAGTGGCGGCGTTCCACGCGGCATCCAGGAACTCGCGGTTCGTCTCGGCGAGGTTGACGGCACGTGTCGCCACCCGCTCGGGGCCGAGGATCGCGATCGCGGCATCTTGTGGCAGGTAGTGAGTCAGGGGCACCAAACGGTCAAGCAACGCCGGCGCTAGAGCCTCCATGCCCTCGACCGGGATTCCCTCCGCGATCTTGGTGAGCAGCGGAGCGAGGGTCGGGAACTCAAGCTGCATCTCGCGCGCACGCTGGCGCACGGCGTCGGTGAGCAGCAGTTCGCGACTCGGAGCCAGCTCGGCAGTCTCAATGTCGCCTGGCAGCGAACGCTGGTCCGCAACAGAGAAGGCGCGCAGTTCCTCGAGCTCGTCACCGAAGAACTCGGCGCGCACCGGGTGCTCTGCGTCCGGCGCGAAAACGTCGAGGATGCCGCCGCGAACCGCAAACTCGCCGCGCCGCGTCACGAGGTCGACCCGGACGTACGCCAGCTCAACGAGCCGGATGCTGAGACTGGCCAGCTCGTAGCCGCGCTGTTTCGCGCGCAGCACGATGGGTTCCACGTCGGCCAGACCTGCCGCGAGAGGTTGAAGCGCGGCCCGCACGCTCGCCACCACCACCAGGTGGCCCGCCCGGTCGTTCGGCGCCTGCTTCTGCCAAGCGTCGAGCGTGCGCAGGGCCTTGAGCCGGGCGCCGATCGTCTCGGCACTCGGGCTCAGACGCTCGTGCGGCAGCGTCTCCCAGGCCGGCAAGCTCAGCACCGTCGCACTCGGAAGGTAGCTGCGGAAGGCGGCCAGCACCCCCGCCGACTCGCGGGAGGTCGCCGTCACCGTGAGCAGCGCCTGGGGGCCGCCACTGGGGCCGGTCGTGCGGGCGCGCTGCTCGATCAAGGCGGCGAGGAGCGGGATGCGCATCCCGTCGACGAGCGAGAAATCCGCGTCGTTCCCCGACTCGCGGAGAGCGTTTTCGAGCGTGTGGGCGTGCGAGAGCCCAGTGATCAAGCGTGCGAGTGCCACTCACCCGAGC
>JAYTXO010000342.1:0-1611 GCA_043742905.1 Microbacteriaceae bacterium
TCCGCCAAACTTTCGCTGCTCGGTGAGCACGCTGATGGCGCTCGCTCCTCCGGTTTGGTAGGAGACGGCAAGGGCGGCGGGATCGGGGATGTCGGCAAGTGCACCCCGAGACGGGCTCGCTCGCTTCACCTCGGCGATGATGCGAACGCGAGACGACGGCGCGAGAGCCGCCAGCGCATCGATGGCGGCAGGTCGGGCGAGGGCCTCGGCCTCGACAACGGCGAGACTGCGCAGTGCGCGACGCTCCGCTGAGTCGAAAAGGGCCCCGGAGACGAGATCAGAAAGCAACTGAGTCAGTGGCCCTTCGGCGTGTATTTGGCGCCGTAGACGCCGTAGCCCATCCGCTTGAGCACATAGCCGACAAGCATGCCGATGACAAGAAGAGCCACCGCTACCCACACCATGACCTGCACATTGAAGAAAAACGCGACAGTGCCGATACTGACGGCCACGAGCATGATGATCACTGCCGTCCAGGCCGCCGGGGAATTGCCTTCTCCCGGATCGGGGAATTCGTCGCTCACAGTTCTCCTTCGTGGGTCTTCAGAATTGAGTCTATCGCGAGGTCGGATCGGTTCCGCCGCTCAGTGTGTCCCAGTCGGATACCGCGTGGGCCGCGGCATCCTCGGGCTCTGAGTCGGCGTCAGCGCCACCGACGACCTCCGGGGCCTCGAGCACCACCGGCTGGCGGTAGCGCCCGGAAGAGCCGGGCCAGCGCCGACCGGTCGCGAGCACGAAGGCGCCGAGCGCCATCGTCAGGATGCCCACGATGATCGCGATAACCGGATAGGCGGTTTGCGACACCGCTGACACGAGAGCGGCGATGGACTTCGACCCGCCGACGCCGGTCACGGCGGAAATAGCAGACTCGGAGGCGCGCACCGGATTCGACACCGCGAGCACGGCCGAGAGGGCCACCGTGAATCCGATCACCACCTGGAGCACACCGAGCACGACCCGCACGAACGGGCCACCGATGGCGAGGGCCGCGACGAGCGCGAGGCTCGCGAGGGCGAGAGCGATGAGCGCTGGCGCCGCGACATCCCCAGTGACGCTGAGCACTGGATGCCCGGTCGCCGACTCGCGCAGGGTGATCGAAAACCATTCTCCGGTCCACGCCACCAGAGTGAGCGCGCCCAGAACGATCGCGGCGAGGAGAGTCAGGTTCTTCAGTCGACGGGGCGACACCAGCTACTTCACCCGCCGCATCGCGTTGGCAACGGCCACCGCGCGCAGAGGCGCCGCAGCCTTGTTCTGCGACTCCAGGTATTCGCTCTCGGGGTCGGAATCGGCAACCAGGCCAGCGCCAGCCTGTACGCGGGCGACCCCTCCCGAGATCGTGGTGGTGCGGATGGCGATGGCGAGATCGAGATCGCCCGCGAACCCGAAGTAGCCAACGACTCCCCCATAGAGACCGCGCTGTGCGACCTCGAGCTCGTCGATGATCTCGAGCGCCCGTGGTTTGGGAGCCCCGGAGAGGGTGCCCGCTGGAAAGGTCGCGCGAAACACGTCAATTGAATTGGCCGTCGGCCGCAGGTCGCCTTCGACCGATGACACGAGATGCATGATGTGGCTGAAGCGCTCGACCTGCATGAATTCACTGACCTCGAC
>JAYTXO010000343.1:0-5038 GCA_043742905.1 Microbacteriaceae bacterium
AAGCGGCGCGCGCCGCGGCCACTGTTTCCGCCGCGACGGCGGCAGAATGATCCCATGATCTACGAGTCCCGCATCTACACAACGCTGCCGGGCCGAATGCCGGCCCTGCTCGCCAGGTTCGAGAACGCGACGCTCGGATTCTGGGAGACGTACGGCATCCGCCAGCTCGGATTCTTCACGACCGTGATCGGCGAATCGAGCCAGGACCTCACGTACTTCCTCGTCTGGGAGTCGATGGCCGAGCGCGAGCAAAAGTGGACGGCGTTCCAATCCGATCCGGCGTGGATCGCCGCCCGCAAAGCGAGCGAAGCTGACGGGCAGATCGTGGCGAACGTTGCGAGTAGCTTGCTCACTCCGACGAAGTTCTCGGCCATCCAGTAGCCAGCGATGATCACCGAGCACGCCATTCTCACCGTTAACCCGGGTCAGGAGTCGGCCTTCGAGACCGCGTTCGCCGTGGCTCGACCGCTCATCTCGTCGATGCCCGGCTTTGTCGACCTCTCGCTGTCGCGGTCGATGGAGACGCCCAACGAGTACCTGCTGCTCGTCGCCTGGAACACCGTCGAGGATCACACGGTCGGCTTCCGTAACTCACCCGAGTACGAACGCTGGCGCGAACTGCTGCACTACTTTTATCAGCCGTTCCCCACAGTTGAGCATTTCGTCGAGGTGAAGGGCTAGCAGCCTCTAGCCGAGCGACGGCCGGATGTCGTTGACGATCGACTCCAGGATGCGCGTGTTGAACTCGACCCCGAGTTGGTTCGGCGCGTTGCCGCCGTCGAGCCAGCCAACCTGGTCTTTCGAGTCCGCCTGGGCGCGCAGGCCGAAGTAGTAGCGGGTCTCATCGCCGATCAGCGGCAGGATGCGCCGGCTCACCGATAGGCGGGGCTCGCGCTCGTGTCCGGCAGCCCGCCAGGCGTCGCGGTAGAGCTGAATCTGCTCAGCTTGGAGCTCGTCGAAGGGCACGCCGGTGTCCTCCGTGAGCAGGGTCGAGCTCATCAGGTTCATGCCCTGTTCGGCGGCCCAGACCGCGCTCGCGCGGGTGCCTGCGCCCCACCAGATGCGCTCACCTAGCCGGGGGGAGCGCGGCTCGATCGCGAGCGGGCCACTGACCCCGGCCATCTGTGGGTTCGACATGGCGACTCCCGCCCCTCGATCGCCGCACGGAAGATCTCGGTGTGCTCGCGGGCCAGGTCGGCATCCGTCTCTCCGCCGGCAGGGACGTACCCGAACGACTGCGATCCGTTCAGCGTGGTCTCGGGGGGGTGAGCCGCGACTGACGCCGAGTTGCAGGCGACCCCCGCTCATGAGGTCGGCGGCGCCGGCATCCTCGACCATGTAGAGCGGGTTCCCTCTTGGGTGGTCGACGCGCCGGTACTGTTCGGAGCGTGGCCATCACCATTTACTGTGCCGTGATCGGTGTTCTATTCCTCGTGATTGGCCCGATCATGGCCATCCTCCCTGATAGGGCTCACTCCGTCATGTGGCGCTATCGAACACCGAGAAAAGGCATCACTGGCACTGTCGGCTTCACCAGGTTCTCCGGTATTTGGCTGACCGTCGGCGGTGGCGTGATTGTTGGACTCTCCCTTTCCGGTTTCTTCCGCAACTGATCTTCGACCCCACAGAGCGTGCGGTCTGGGTCTGGAACTCGGGCACGGCTGATCTCCGATCAGTGACCATCCGCACGGTGTCGGCAGAGAAGGTGCCGGGGGAGTGGCAGATCGAGGATCGGCTCGTTCCGAGGGTCGGCAGCATCCCTTCCCTGTACTACCGGCTGGAACCCGGCGAGCGCCTGGAGGTCCGCTACAGCACGGCGCCGTTAATCAACTGGCGCCAGCGGAGGCAGGTCACACAGCCGCTCGCGTAGCTCGACTAGGCATCATTGCTGACTTGCTATTTGGGGTTCTCGTAGCGCATGTCGATCACGGCGGTGCCGAGCTCGATCGTCGCGGTGCGGGCGCCCATGGCGGCGAGCAGCGGAAAAGGCGAGGCGAGCTGGCGGGCGAAGTGGTGCACGCGCACGAAGGCGCCGTTTAGCCCGAGATCCTCGGCCGCGACCGCGAGTTACATGCTCTCCAGCAGGGCGCCGCCGCCGCTGCGGACCTGCGATCCGGGGACGGCCTGCCAGTGGCCGAACGAGAGGAAGCCGATCTTGGTGCTCATGTTCCTCCGAACGTTTCGGGCGCGGCGGCATTCCCAGGGGTATCCGGGTGTCTTCGCCATGTTTCGACGCAGTTACATCTGCGGGCGGGGGCTGGTGAGAGCGAGGTCTGCGCAGTAGCTTTCTCCAAACAGTCAAAGAATGATTGTTTACGAGTTTGGAGCTCCGTGGACGCCGAAGCCTTCGATGCGGCAATCGATCGACTGGCTCCGCGTGCCGTTGAACTGCTGAGACGGCTCGTCGCCGAGCCCAGCACGGTCGGCCAGGAACAGGGTGCGGAAGAAGTGCTCGCCGAGGCTCTTGTGACGGCAAGTTTCGACATCACCCGGATGCCGATCCCGGCCGACATCGCCTCCGACCCGCTCGCCGGAGTCCCGAGTCACGACTACGACGGCCGCTTCGACCTGATCGGGCAGCGTGGGGATCGCGCTGCCGCCCGCACGCTGCTGCTGAATGGTCACATCGACGTGGTTCCCGCCGACGATCCATCGCGGTGGACGAGCCCGCCGTTCGTCCCCACCGAGGTCGATGGCTGGCTCGTTGGCCGTGGCGCGGGCGACATGAAGGGTGGCTTTGCCGCCGGCCTCCTCGCGCTCTGGGCGCTCGACGAGACAGATCCCGAATGGATGTCGGGCGGGCTCACCTTCGTGGCCGCGATCGAGGAGGAGTACACCGGCAATGGCACTCTCGCGGCGGCTCGGGTCGGCTATCTGGCCGACGCCGCTCTGCTGCTCGAACCCACCAATCTCGAGATCCTGCTCGCCGGAATCGGCATCATCTGGGTAGGAATCGAGGTGGACGGCTACGCAGCACATGCCGAGGCGGCCGGGGCGGCGGTGAACCCGATCCTCGCGTCCGCGGTGGTTATCAGAGCCCTCGAGAAGCTCGAGCATGAAATGAACATGGCACACATCGGATCGCCCGAGGCGGACCCGGTTTTCAGCGCGATCGAGCATCCATACAACGTCAACATCGGGACGTTCCAATCCGGTGATTGGGCCTCGAGTGTGCCGTCGGTCGCTCGCATGGGGGTGCGGGTCGGCCATCCGCGCGAGTGGACAAGCGAGGAAGCCCTGGCGCGAGTGCAGGCCGCCGTCGACGCCGAGATCGCCGGCGACGGCTGGCTCAGCGAACACCCGCCGCGCCTCGCGCTCACCGGGTTCCGGGCCGAGCGCTACGCGCAGGACCCGAATGCCGAGTTGGTGCAGGCGATTGCGACCGCTCACGCTTCCATTCACGGACACGAGCCGGAGCGCATCAGTCTCGGATCCACGACTGATGCCCGGTTCTACGTGAACCAGTTCGGGATCCCGACCGCGGCATATGGCCCGCGGACTCGCAACATCCATGGCACCGACGAAGCGGTTGAACTGGCCAGCATCGTCGAGTGCGCTCGAGCCGTCGGGCGGTTCCTGCACGGCTGGTTCACCGGAGGTAATGATGAGTGACCTCCTGGCCGAGCCGATCGGCGCACTGCGGCCGCTGCTCGCCGAAACGGCAGCCGCTCGGATTGCTGACCGTTTCGTCACCTCAATTGCCCTCGGTCACTTCGTGGTGGGCCAGAAGCTGCCGTCGATCAGCGAGCTCGCGCGCATGCTGGAGGTCAGTCCGACGACAGTGCGGGAGGCGCTCAGCCGACTGGCAGCGCTCGGCTACGTGACCGTCAACCGGGGCCGTCACGGCGGCACGGTGGTCGTCTCCCAGTGGGGTCCTGCCTCCGATTCGATGGTGCACCGGGCGCTCGAGTCCCAGTGGCAGGAGCTGGAGATCACCCTGGACTTCCGGTCCCTGGTCGAGCAGCAGATCGCTCGAACCGCAGCCGAACGCAACACCCCGACAAGCACAGAACGAATCGTCCGCGCCGTTCAGAGCTACGAGGATGCCGGCGACGATCGTGAGGCCTCCCGGCTGGCTGATCTCGAGGTGCACCAGGCCATTGCGGCGGCCGCCGGCAACCGACAGCTCGCCGAGCTGAGTTTGCGGATTCGACACCAGGTGAGCCTCGGCTTTGAGGCCGAGCCGTACAGCGCGCAGATGCGAGCGACCGCCGTGCGGCAGCACGCCGAGCTCGCGCGCGCGGTGGTCGAAGGGCTTGGCGAGGAAGCGGCACGGATCGCCGCCGAGCACTTCTCGTTGACAGCAGACAGCCTGCGAGAGCTTCACACCCGAACCCGAACCCGAACCCGCACCGCCGAGACCGATCACTGAAGGAGCAGCTATGCCAACCGCGCACATCAACGGCATCGACGTCAACTACGAGTTGGAGGGAGACGGCCCCGAAACGGTCGTCCTGATCAACGGGCTCGCCGACGAACTAGAGACCTGGGCCTACCAGCTTCCGGCCCTGCTCGACGCGGGGTTTCGCGTGCTGCGGTTCGACAATCGCGGTATCGGTCGCTCCGACAAGCCAGCGGGTCCGTACAGCTCCGAGCTGATGGCGGATGACGCGAAAGCGCTCGTCGACTCGCTTGGCATCCGAGATTTCCACCTGATGGGTGTCTCGATGGGCGGGATGATCGCGCAGAGCTACGCGCTGCGTTACACAACCGACCTCAGGTCGTTGACGCTGGCCTCCACGTACGCAGCACCCGGCCCGTTCTGCTCGCGAATGTTCGCCATGTGGGCAGAGACCGCGAGGGTCATGGGGGTGCCGATGGTCATGAGAGACGTGACCCTCTGGGCTTTCACGCTGGACTTCTTCCGCGAACGTGAGGCGGAGCTGGCTGAGTTCGAGACGGCGATGCGGTACATGGACCAGCCGGTCTCGGCCTACCTAGCCCAGCTTGCCGTGATCCAGGAGCACGACGCCACAGAGCAGCTGTCTGCTCTCGCGGCGATTCCTACCCTCGTTCTGGCCGGCGAAGAGGACATCCT
>JAYTXO010000344.1:0-5357 GCA_043742905.1 Microbacteriaceae bacterium
CTGAGCTGACGCCAGATGTCCTTTTCGGCGAGTGACCCGACCCGTCACGCACCTTCGACCAGTGCACGGGCCGTCCCCGCGTCGATGACGAGATCACTAATGAAGCCGCCCGCAAGGGCTCCCCGAATGCTGGGGAGCTTCGACTCACCCGACACCACACACACCCGCCGCGGGACTCGCCTGATAATCGCGGGATCGGGACCGGTCGCGCGTTCGTTCAGGGGAATCCCGTCGAAGCTGCCGTCCTCCCGGTAGAACACTGTCGCCAGGTCGCCCACCACGCCCTGCTGCCGCAGTTGATCCAGGTCATCCTGATCGAGGTATCCGCCCGTATAGACGTGGCTGGGGAGAGAACCGGTCGGTGCTCCGAGTCCGAAGAGGGCGACGTCGATCTGCTTCTGCACGTCGAGCACACGTCGCACGCTGCTCTCCCGCCACATCGCCGCCTTTGTCGCGGCGTGGTCGAAGAACGCCGGAACCGGGAACTGCTGCACGGTCGCGCCGAATGCCGATCCGAATCTCTGCAGGATCTCGCTCGCGTAGATGATGCCGGTCGTTCGCGGATTCCCAGCGCCGTTGAGCTGGACGATCTGCGAGTTGTGCGTCGGCTTGTCGATCACATGACGGCTGATCGCACCCATCGTGGAGCCCCAGGCGATCCCCATCGTCATGTTGGAGTCGAAATACTGTCCGAGCACCCGTGCGGTGTAGAGCGCGACCCGCTCACGGCGGTCGACTTCGCTCGTGTCGTCGGGCATCGGGACTACGTGGGCGACAACCACGAATCGTCGACGAAGCTCCTCCTCGAGCAGGCTTGGCATCTCGCGAGGCGAACGCACCGTGATCTCGACGAGTCCGCTATCGCGCGCGAACGTAAGCAACCGGGAGACCGAGGATCGCGAGGTCGACAACTCCTGCGCGATGGCGTCCATCGTGAGGTCCTGGAGGTAGTACAGGCGGGCCGCGGTGAGCGCATCACGGGTGCGGAGCGGCACCGCATCGCCGACGTCAAGAGTCATCGGGCCAGGATTGCACATATGTGCAAAAACTATGAGCGGATTTGCGAGACAATTGCAATGTCGTATTTCTGACTTGGGAGTCCATTATGACCGTGCCACTTCGCCCGTCCGTCCAGAGCCTTACCGAGCGTCCGAGGGCTCAAGTGCTCGTTCTCGGTGGCGGGATCAACGGGATTGCTACCTTCCGCGAGCTCGCACTTCAGGGCGTGGACGTCGTGCTGGTCGAACGCGGCGACTACGTCTCAGGGGCCTCCTCCGCGTCGTCGCACATGATCCACGGTGGGGTTCGCTACCTTGAGAACGGGGAGTTCCGGCTGGTCAACGAGGCCGTCCACGAGCGCAACCGGCTGCTCAAGAACGCGCCGCACTACGTGCGTCCACTCGAGACCACGATTCCGATCTTCAAGACTTTCTCGGGCGTACTGGCCGCCCCCTTGCGCTTCCTGACTCACAAGCAGCACTCGACCGTGGAGCGCGGTGCGCTGCTCATCAAGGTCGGCCTGGTCATCTACGACTCCTTCTCGCGCGACGGCGGCTCCCTGCCGCGGCACCGATTCCTGGGGCGTAAGAAGTCGCTCGAGGCTATGCCGCACCTCAACCCGAACCTTAAATACACCGCCACCTACTACGACGCCTCAATGCACAACCCAGAACGTCTCGCCCTCGACGTGCTGCTCGATGGCGTCGCCACCGGTCACGGTCGCGCATCCAACTACGTCGAGGTCGTCCAGATGGCGGGGTCCGCGGTCACACTCCGCGACGTCGCGAGCGGTCACGAGTTCATGATGAGTGCGCCGGTCATTGTGAACACCACTGGCCCGTGGACCGATCTCACCAACGACGCTCTCGGCATGCCCACCAGGTATATGGGTGGCACGAAGGGCTCGCACATCGTGCTCGATCACCCCGAGCTGCTCGAGGCGACCAAGGGCCGTGAACTGTTCTTCGAGAACGACGATGGACGGATCGTGCTGATCTACCCGCTCAAGGGGCGCGTCATGGTCGGCACAACCGACATTGACGCGGATCCGCGGGAGCCGGTGGTCTGTACGGAGGCGGAGGTCGACTACTTCTTCGAACTGGTGCATCACGTGCTGCCGCAGATTCGGCTGGAGCGCTCGCAGATCGTGTACCGCTTCTCGGGCATCCGTCCCCTCCCCCGTCACGATGACGAGACGCCCGGCTTTGTCTCGCGCGACTATCGAATCGAACCCGCTGAACTGCGCGACGGCGGTCTGCTGCTGAGCCTGGTCGGTGGCAAGTGGACCACCTTTCGTGCCCTTGGCGAGCACATGACGAACCTTGTTCTCGAGCGGCTAGCTGTGACCCGCTCGGTCTCCACCGAGACGATGGCGATCGGGGGTGGGAAGGACTTCCCGCGCTCGCCGAAGGACCGTACATCGTGGGTTGACGCGCACGCCGCGCGGGTCGGCGCTGAACGGGCCGAACAGTTACTCGAGCGCTACGGCACGACGGCCGCGACAATCATCGACTCGTTCGGAGTGACGGATATGCCGCTCGTGCACCTCGCTGGCTACTCGAGCGACGAGATCCGCTTCCTGGTGCGAGAAGAGCACACCGTGCACCTGTCGGACCTCATCTACCGTCGCGCCAGCCTTGCGTTCGTAGGCACGCTCACTACTCCCCTGCTGGCCGAACTGGCGACCCTGGCCGGCGAGGTTCTCGGCTGGACGGACTCACACATCGCCGACGAGCTGACGGCGGTGACTGCCGATCTAGCGGAGCGTCACCAGGTCGTCCTTGAGGCACCCCAGGTTACGGCCCTGTAGCCGTCACGAAACACACAGAGGATGGCCCTGCGTCACCGACGCGGGGCCATCCTTCTTGGTGCGGACTCGACTACTTCGTGACCGCCGGCTCGGCGGGCTCCTCGATGAGCGCGTCCTCCGCGTCGTAGTAAGTGCCTGCCCTGCGCGAACGGCCCCGCAGGATCAGCGCGCCCACGATGAACACCAGGCCGAGGACCACCGGCAGGACGACTCGCAGGAACTGCGGGATGCCACCCCACTCGGTGAAGTCGAACTGCTCCGCCTGACCGCCGACGATGTTCCAGGTGACCAGCAGCGCCGCGACGAACGCTCCCACGTAGACAAGTCCAGTCTTGCGGAAGAAGTACGTCATAAGCACTCCCACAATTGCCAGGATCGGCACGAAGGGGTACGCCACGATCACCAACAGGAACTGACTGGAGAGCAGCGATCCACCCGCAACGAGCGGAGCCATGTCGATCAGAATCATCACGAGGATGCCGATCGGCAGCACGATCGCACTCGCGATCATCTCGTTGCGGCCGCTGCCCTTGCCACGGCTCCAGCGTCCGGTGTTGTGCAGCCCTGCCGCGAGCATCAGGAAGAAGAGCGCGAACGGGATGAGATACACAAGGAACATCACGAAGTGCGTACCGTTCAGAATGTGCAACTGCAGGATGTAGAGCCGGAAGTCCGTCTTGAACAGCCAGTCCGACATCACCAGGAGCAGGTACGCCGCGCCGACGCTTCCGACGGCGACCAGCGCCGACCTGCCGATGGCGCTCCAGCGGAACCCCTGTGCGGTCGTGAACCCGTACTCACGCGCCTGCTTCTGCGTGGAGGCGCGAGTCACGAAGTGCGTCACGATCAGGATGGCGAGCCCGATCAGTCCGTTGAATAGCGCCCAGATCATGATTCCCGAGGTGAGGTTCTGGGGAAACAGAGCACTCGCAGGCAGGACCATTGATCCGAAGTTATTGAACCAGTAGAAGGTCACCGCGGGGATGCCCGCGGTCAGCGCCGCACCGATCCACCAGGCCGCTTTCGACTTCGAGACTCTCACCGCCGGAGCGGTCTGGCGCAGCGAGGAGAAGAACGGGGCGCGCAACAGCAGCCCACCCACCGCGAAGATCGACAGGATGCCGCCGATGAGCGCGAGGAGCGTTCCGAGCTCCTTCAGCAACCACACCTGGCCGACCGCTGAGTGACCGCCGTCGAGGGTCTTGGCGAACCACGTCACGGCCTGGTCGACCGCATCGGGGTTGAAGGTCAGGCCCGGGTGGTCGGTCACGGGTCGCACGACCTCACGAGCGGTGCCGTCAGCGATACTGCCATAGACGGTTCCCGCCTTGACCGGGGTGTCGGTGCCGAAGAACTTCTCCAGCTTGCTGCCGGACTGCATCTGCGACGGGGCGGGGACTGCCCACATCAGCTCAGAAAACTGCTCCCAGGTGCCGTAGACGACCTTGACATTCTTCGGGAAAGTGGTGGTGCCTTCCGGGGCGACCCCGCCACCGACCGACGAACCTTCGAGCACCATCGACTTGTAGCCGTCCGGGAACACGGCGGCCGCGCTCACCACGGTCCAGCCGCCCATGGAATGGCCTTCCAGGCCGATGTTGTTGAGATCGATGAAGTCGAAGGTGCGCAGGTAGGCGAGCGCCGCGGGTCCGCCGTAGCCGGCGTAGAAGGCCACAGGGTCCGAGTTGCCGTGGCCGTACTGGTCGATCGCCAGGACGGCGTATCCGCGACGAGATAGCTCGATCGCGAAGGCGTCCTGCGTCTCATTGGTGTTGATGTAGCCGTGCACCGCGAGGATCGCCGGGACCTTGCTCTTGTCGCTCGCGCCGGTCGGCACGTAGAGCTTCGCAGCGATGATGTGACCGTCGGTGCCGACGAAGCTGGTGTCGCGCACCTGAACCGCCCCGCCCGCAGTCTGCGTCCATGCGGCCAGACCGCCGCCGAGCAGCACGAGTCCGAAGGCGATGGCCAGCACTGCCCACAGCCGGACGGATGACTTGATAGTCGTCATCTCAGATTGACCCTTCATTGGATGTTTCGTTGAGTTGGGGTAACTTTCAAAAAGGCCGAGGCGACATCCCTGTCGCCTGCCTCGTCCGCTCGCCTGATCGAGTGGGACGTGTTGGGGGTTTTCAGGGGGCCAGTTCCTCGTCTTCGACCCAGCCGAGGGTGCGCTGCACCGCCTTTTTCCAGTAGTGGTATTCATGGGCCCGCCGCTTCTCATCGATGGCCGGAGTCCACTGCGCCGCGCGGTGCCAGTTGGCCCGGAGGCTGTCGAGATCCGGCCAGAAGCCGACTGCTAGACCAGCGGCGTATGCCGCACCCAGGCAGGTCGTCTCGGCGACCATCGGGCGCACCACGGTGACGTCGAGCGCGTCGGCGAGCAGCTGCATCAGCAGGTTGTTGGCAGTCATACCGCCGTCGACCTTGAGCTCTCTGAGTTCGATCCCGGTGTCGGCGATCATGGCGTCCACCACCTCGCGGGTCTGCCAGGCGGACGCCTCAAGAACGGCCCGCGCGATGTGCGCCTTGGTGATGTAGCCGGTCA
>JAYTXO010000345.1:0-4440 GCA_043742905.1 Microbacteriaceae bacterium
CGCTGCGCTCATCAAGGTGCTGCGTCGTCAGGCGCGAGACGCGGCCGACGCTGGTGCCATCTACTGCGCATGCTTCCTCATGGTGCTCGAGGAGTCAGCGATCCCCGGTGCGATCACCGTGTCGGTTATCCCGACGCCTCATGCGGCCCCGGGCGTCGACGCGATCGCCGAGAACCTGCCCACCCGAGAGGCGCGCGAGGACGGCGATCTGTGGATGTCGCGCTCGATCGTCAACCTCGAGGGCATCGGGCGCGTTCCCCGGAGTCAGGGCGTCGTGGACGTGGCGATGCCCGACGGCTCGGGGTCCGTCCGCTCTATCGTGATGCACACCTTCGTCCCGCTGGATTCCGATCGCATACTGCTGGTGGCCGCGGCATCCCCGGCAATCGATCTCGCGGAGCCACTGCTGGAACTGTTCGACGCCGTAACCGGTGCCCTGTCGCTTTTTCCCGCGCCAGCGGCCAACTGACGCTGCGAAGAGATTAGGCATCGGCGACATCATCGGATCTTCGTGCGCGACATGATCGGGTCCCCCTACTGGCCTCCTCCACACGGTCTCAGCACCCGATTCACGTGCATTGATGGCTCCGCAGGTCGGGCACCGGGCGCCCACCGGGCACGTTCTCTGGGGCGCGCGCACGCTAGGTGTCTCGTCCGCCTAGGGTGAGAGGTGTTCGTGCACTAACGAAGAGGACTCATGGCATTACTCGCCGCGCTGCGAGCGGGGGAATCGCTCGCAGCGGTCCGACTGACACCCCCACCCGCAGTAGGTTCGCCGCGCGCGCGACGCCTCCCGAGTCCGTCGGCCTTCTCGGCCGGGGAATCCGCCCCGCGCCCCGCGCGTCGTCCGGGCGTCGACCACGCGCCCATCGCTGCCACAACCGCTGTCGCGTCGAACATCGAGCTGCTCCTTTCGAGCGGAGAGCGGCTGCGCGTCACGGGCCGTGGGGTGATTGGTCGCGACCCCTCCGAAGCGCCCGGTGCTTACACGCAGCGACTCGCCTTGGCCGATACCGACAAGCTCTTGTCGCGCGCTCACCTCGAGTTCGGTCTCGAATCCAACGGCCAGTTCTGGATCTCGGACCTGCACTCAACCAACGGGGTTGCGGTCGAGCGTGCGAGTCAGGCTCCGCAGCGCTGCCTGCCGGGCTATCGGGTCGTGATCCAGCCTGGCGATCGGGTGACATTCGGGGGCCGCATCCTGACGATAGAGGCCCGCTAAACGCACTCGCGACCGGTTTCGGAAATGGTCTTGCAATCTATTCCGATATATCGCTATAGTGTCGGTAACGGTCACGATGACTTGTGGACTCCATCTCCGCGGCGTGACCGGTCCAAGGAGAAAATCATCAGAAACAACAACTTCGATCCCAGAATGGCCGCCATCGCGGCCGCCCGCTTCCACCACGGACGCTCCGAGGAGCAGGCCCAAGGCGAGCACCCCGGCCGTGGTCGCGGCGGATTTGGTCCCGGTTTCCCGGGCAGCTTCGGTGCAGGCTTCGGCCCCGAGATGATGCGCGACTTTGCGCAGGCATGGGGCGGCAACGGCCGTGCCCGCAAGGGCGACGTCCGCGCCGCCATCCTGTCCCTGCTGAGCGAGGCGCCGGCCACCGGCTACGCGCTCATCAAGGGCATCGCCGAGCGCACCGAGCAAGCCTGGCGCCCCAGCCCCGGCTCGGTCTACCCGACGCTGCAGCAGCTCGTCGACGAGGGTCTCGTTCGCCAGCAAGGTGAGGGCGGACGCACCGACTACGAGCTCACCGATCAGGGTGTCACGTACGTGGCGTCCAACAAGGAGCAGCTCGACGCCACCTGGCAGACCTCCGCGTCACAGACCGGCGGCGTCGATCACGAGTTCATGTCTAGCCTTCGGCGCCTGGTCGATGCGGTCAAGCAGTTTCCCCGCTCGGCGACGCCTGAGCAGCGGACGGAGGCCGCCGCCAAGATGGACGAGCTCCGTCGTGAGCTCTACCGCATCCTGGCCGACTAGTTCGGCCCGCGGGCCGTCAGAGCCGCAAGCAGACGCCTCGACGGCAACTCACGTAGCCGTCGAGGCGTTACGCGTGTCACCACTCTGACGAACCCGATCGCCGCCCGATAACGAGCTGCATGATGTGGCAAGCCATACGCGTCTCGAACGCTCTCCGGCAGCAGTCCGGCCGTCACCGTGCGGACCAACGGCATGGCCGGTCGCGTCCACCAGGGGATCGCGCGGGAGTGCAGCAGCTCGTGCGCGGTAGCGCGCGCGGATTCGGTCACGTTGAGGGCGGCCACAGCGTCTGTCCAATATTCGGCGAAACGCGCGCGCGTGGCCGGCCACGCACCGTCGGGTAACTGCAAGGTCGTCCCGAGTCGTGCCCCCGCGGCGTAGATCTGATCCGCGACCTTAGGCGCGAGTGGCCCGTATACCTGCTCGTGCACGGTGCGACCCACCTGGTGCAGGGTCGCGGCAACCCAGAGCTGGTGCGGGGCATCCCTCGCTCCCGGAATCCCCCGATGTCTGCGGTCGACTTGGGCCGCCATCAGCCGAGACTGCTGCTCGCTGCCGAGCCCGACCGCGTACACATAGCTGAGCGTGTTGCGCAGCCGTCGCATCGGATCGCTCGCGAAGGAGCTGTGCTCTGCCACGCCGCGCGCGACCACCGGGTCAGCGAGTTGCAACAGGATCGCGGCGGCACCCCCGAGCACGAGAACGCCGTCGGCGGCGTACTCCTCGAGACTCCGCGCAGCTGCCATTCGTCCATCGTGCCAGCGCGGGCCGCAAGAGTCGCAGTATCCGCGCATCCGGTGGGAACCGGCCAGAGGGTCTGGCGGCCCACGGACAACGGTCAGAGCTTCCGCGAGTAGAGTTTGGCCTGAAAGTCTCTTGACGTCGAACTATCTCGGCATCGAGACACTGAACCGGAAACGGCGAACCGGGCCGCACAACGCGGAACGCAGACGGAAGAAGCAAACAGCGTGGATCTTTTCGAGTACCAGGCCCGTGATCTCTTCGAGAAGTACGGTGTCCCCGTGCTCCCCGGCATCGTCGCCGACACCCCGGAGGAGGTGCGCGCCGCAGCCGAGAAGCTCGGTGGCGTCACCGTAGTGAAGGCGCAGGTCAAGGCCGGAGGTCGCGGCAAGGCAGGAGGCGTCAAGGTTGCCAAGACGCCCGCGGATGCTGAGGAGCTGTCGAAGGGCATCTTCGGTCTCCAGATCAAGGGCCTCACCGTCAAGCGCGTCATGGTCGCGGCCGGCGCCGACATCAAACAGGAGTACTACTTCTCGGTGCTGCTGGACCGGGCGAACCGCTCGTACCTGAGCCTCTCGAGCTACGAAGGCGGCATGGAGATCGAGGAACTCGCGGTCGAGCGTCCCGAGGCCCTCGCGCGCATTGAGGTCGACCCCGAGGCCGGACTTGACCTCGAGAAGGCGAAGGCCATCGCGGTCGCCGCGCACTTTCCGCCTGAGCTGATCGACAAGGTCGCCCCGGTCTTCGTGAAGCTGTACGAGGTCTACACCGGCGAGGATGCCACCCTCGTCGAGGTCAACCCGCTGGTGCTCACGGCAGATGGCGACATCGTCGCTATCGACGGGAAGGTCTCGCTTGACGAGAACGCCGACTTCCGGCACCCCGAGCACGAGGCTCTCGAAGACAAGGATGCCGCAGACCCGCTTGAGGCGAAGGCCAAGGCCCTGGGCCTCAACTACGTGAAGCTCGACGGCCAGGTCGGGATCATTGGCAACGGCGCGGGGCTCGTCATGTCCACGCTGGATGTCGTCAGCTATGCGGGCGAGAACCATGGCGGGATGAAGCCGGCTAACTTCCTGGACATCGGGGGCGGAGCGTCCGCCACCGTGATGGCCAACGGCCTTGACGTGATCCTCGGCGACGATCAGGTCAAGAGCGTGTTCGTCAACGTCTTCGGCGGCATCACCTCTTGCGTGGCGGTCGCGACTGGCATCGTGCAGGCTCTGGAGATCCTCGGCGATGCGGCCAGCAAGCCGCTCGTCGTCCGCCTGGACGGCAACCAAGTCGAGGAGGGCCGCGCCATCCTGGCCGCGGCCAACAACCCCCTCGTGACCCTGGCCACGACCATGGACGATGGTGCCGACAAGGCCGCCGAACTCGCCGCCCGTTGATTGAGTTCGTCGAAATCGAGCCTGTAGAAATCGAGTCCGTCGAAATCCAAGCTTGTCGAAATCTGAAGGATAAATAGAGCAATGTCGATCTTCCTCAACAAGGACAGCAAGGTCATCGTTCAGGGCATCACCGGCGGCGAGGGCACCAAGCACACCGCGCTCATGCTCAAGGCGGGTACCCAGGTCGTGGGTGGCGTCAACGCGCGCAAGGCGGGCACGACGGTCGAGCACGACGGTGGCGCCGGTGGTGCCAAGATCAGCCTGCCGGTGTTCGGCACGGTCGCCGAGGCGATGAGCAAGACCGGGGCCGACACCTCG
>JAYTXO010000346.1:0-7015 GCA_043742905.1 Microbacteriaceae bacterium
GTTGCGCGCAGACAAGATGAGCGGCCCGTCGTCCGTGATCGCGATGGTGTGCTCGCTGTGGGCGCCGCGCGAGCCATCGCGGCTGCGGAGGGTCCACCCGTCGGCATCCGTGTAGATCTTGTCGGTGCCAAGCATGAACCATGGTTCGACCGCGAAGACCAGCCCGGCGCGCAGCGGCAGACCGCGGTGCGGGCGTCCGTCGTTCGGGATGTGCGGGTCGCCATGCATGACGCGTCCGACACCGTGGCCGCCGAAGTCGGTATTCACCTTGATGCGCGCCGCGTGCGCGATGTCGCCGATCGCGGCCGAGATGTCGCCGATCTTGTTGCCAACGACTGCGGCCTCGATTCCTGCCGCAAGAGCCACCTCGGTGAGCTCGATGATGTGCAGGTCCGCCACGCGGGGTGTGCCGACGATGACGCTGAGGGCCGAGTCGCTGACCCAGCCACCCATCGAGGCGGCGAAGTCGAGCGAGACGAGGTCGCCATCCTGCAGCACGTAGTCGTGCGGCAGCCCGTGTAGCACGGCGTCGTTCACCGAGATGCAGATCACTTTGCCGAACGGCGAGGCACCGAACGACGGGTGGTAGTCGATGTAGCAGCTCTCGGCACCCTCCGCACGGATCATGTCGTGGGCGAGGGCATCCAGTTCCAAGATGTTGACACCCACTGTCGCGGCGTGCGCAGTCGCGTTGAGCACACGCCCGACGAACGCGCCCGCGACCTGGAGTTCGGCAATCTCGGAGGGGGTGCGCAGTTCAATCACTCGACGAGTTTATTCGGCAGCGGTGAGCGCTGCCCGACAGGGGTGTCGCACGGGGGCGATTCCTATGGCAAGATGGTGGATTGTGCTTGGCTCGACTCTGCCACAGGGGATTCGCACGGTGTTCGATTCGCGTGAGAGCGACGGCCCACGGCACACTTCCATCTTCTGAACATCAAAACGCGCGTTCGACCTGTGGCGGTCGCAGAGAGTGAAGCATCATGCACATCCTCGACAATCTGGACGCCGCATCGCTGCGTTCGGACATCCCGGACTTCCGAGCCGGTGACACCGTCAAAGTGCACGTGAACATCATCGAGGGCACGCGCGCGCGCATCCAGGTCTTCCAGGGTGTCGTCATCGGCCGTTCGGGCGAGAGTGTCCGCGAGACCTTCACGGTCCGTAAGGTCAGTTTCCAGGTCGGCGTCGAGCGGACCTTCCCGGTGCACTCCCCGGTCATCGACCACATTGAGGTCGTCACTCGCGGCGACGTGCGTCGCGCCAAGCTCTACTACTTGCGCAGTCTGCGCGGCAAGAAGGCCAAGATCAAGGAGAAGCGCGACGCGTGACCTCCCGCAAAGGCGAATGCTGTTTCTGGCGTTCGCGTGGGTTGACGCTGGTGGCCGTTCTGACCGTCATGCGTGAAATCATTCCGCTAGATCACTGATTTCGACGATCCCGTGCAGGCCCTCGCGGCCAGGCCGGGATCGTTCGTTTAACGTCGCGTGTTGCACAGCCGGAACGTGCCCGTGAGCAACATATGCTTGCCAGGACCGCAGGGGTGACATGACAGACGAACAGGCGCCGTTGGCGCGAAGACCGTTGAGTGCGGCGTCGATTGAGGCGCTGTCGACGACGGCCACCACACCCGAGGCCAACACCCCCAAGGCCGCCGTGCTCCAGACCGATGCCGCGGCGGATGCCGAAGGGCGTGATTTCGGTCGTCGTGGCGGCCGCGGCAAGTCGGCTTGGCGCTTTCTGCGGGACATTCTGCTGATCCTGCTCGCCGCGATCGTGATCTCGTTCCTGATCAAGACGTTTCTGATCCGCTCGTTCTATATTCCGTCGGAGTCGATGGAGAGCACCCTGGTCGTCAACGACCGGATCATCGTCAACGAGCTCGAGCCCAAGCTCATGCCGATCCAGCGCGGCGACATCGTCGTATTCAAGGATCCGGGCGGGTGGCTCCCACCTAATACCGTGCCCCAGCAGAGCGGGTTCGCTACCTTGGTCGACGGCGCACTCTCCGTCGTCGGGCTGACCGCACCGGACAGCAACGATCACCTGATCAAGCGCGTCATTGGTTTGCCGGGTGACAAGGTCGCGTGCTGCAACGTATTCGGTCAGATGACCGTCAACGGGGTATCGCTGAGTGAACCGTATCTGCTGCTCCCGACCGGCGTCACGAAGGTCTCGCGCAACGACTTCTCGGTGACCGTGCCGGCGAACTCGCTCTGGGTGATGGGCGACAACCGCTACAACTCGGCGGACTCCCGCTACAACCGTGACAAACCGGGAAACGGTTTCGTGCCATACGACGACGTGGTGGGCCGCGCGGTCCTCATCAGCTGGCCGATTGACCGCTGGACGCTGCTCGACAACTACCCGCTGACATTCTCCGGCGTCGAGTCGGGCGACGGCTCCGGTCAGGACAACACGAACGCCACGTCCAGCCCCACCCCGAGTACGACCACGAGCGGCGGCTGATGGCTGTAGTTGATCCGACGCTGCGGATGGAGCGCGCGATGCTCCGCGAGGGTGCGGCTCTCGTCATCGGCTGCGATGAGGTCGGCCGTGGCGCGATCGCCGGCCCGGTCGCGGTCGGGCTGAGCGTGTTCGCCGGTCGTCCAGGCGGCGCCCCGAAGGGACTGCGTGACTCGAAGATGCTCAGCGAGCCGAAGCGTGAAGAGCTCTACCCGCTGGTCGGTGCCTGGAGCATGCAGTATTCGGTGGGGCTCGCCTCCAACGAGGAGGTCGACCGGATCGGGATTATCGCCGCTCTCGGTCTCGCCGCCGTGCGGGCGCTAGCCGAGTTGCACGATATCGGTGTCACCATGCAGGGCGCGGTCGTGCTGCTCGATGGCTCGCACGACTGGCTGACTCCGGCAATCGCGCGCGGCGGAGCGATTCCAGATGGCGCCCCCCGCCCGATGGTCACCACCCGGGTCAAGGCGGACCGGGATTGCGCGGTCGTCGCCGCGGCATCCGTGCTCGCCAAGGTGCACAGAGACCGGCTGATGATCGCGGCCGACTCCGTGCACCCGGGATACCACTGGTCGGGCAACAAGGGCTACGGGAGCGCCGACCATTACGCCGCGATCGACGAACTGGGCCCGACTCCGCTGCATCGGTGGAGTTGGCTGCGGCAGCCAGTGCTCGACATCGCCTAGCGAGCCGACATCCGCCAGCCTCACTAGACTCGACCCGATGGACGAGGACGAGTTCGAAGACTATGACCGCGAGGTCGAACTGGCTCTCTACCGCGAGTACCGCGACGTAGTGGGTCAGTTCAAGTACGTGGTCGAAACCGAGCGACGCTTCTATCTGGCCAACGAGGTCAATCTCGAGCGGCACGATACAGAGAACGACTTCTATTTCGAGCTCACGATGAGCGACGTATGGGTCTGGGACGTTTACCGTTCCGACCGCTTCGTGAAGAGCGTGCGCGTGCTGACCTTCAAAGACGTGAATGTCGAGGTCCGCGGCGACAAGGACCTCGAGCTGCCCAAGGAACTCGCACTCGACGAGTAGTTCGCTGACGATGGCGCCGCAGCGATTGGCGTTGGTACCCGACAGACGCCGGCGACGTCCTTCGAGCCCGCCGGTGTCGATGCTGGAGTCGCTCGCCTCTCAGCCCAGGACTCCGGTGAACGCGAAGATCGCGAATACCGCCGAGGTCAGCGCGATGACCAGGGCAGCGCCGATCAGCACGGTGTGCACGATGAGGAACCGCGTCGGCTTGCCGTCAGTCCCGTGTGCGCGCTCGTCTTTGGCCACTCGGCGGTAGAACGTCGGCCAGACCAAGGCGTTGAAGACCGCGTTGACGAGGAGGAGTACGGCGAGCAGGATCACATCGTCGAGCCTACGACCGCCCTCCCGGCCCGGTTCGCAGCCGAAGGATCAGAAGGCAGGCGAGGGCCGCCGCGCCGGCAATCAACGGGAAAGGGATCGGTCTCGAGGCGAAGACCAGGTCCGTGCCGAATACGATCCCCAGGGCGACGGCGACCACGATGACTACGCCGAGCATCAGGAGAGTCATTCGCCCGGAGCTGCGTCCCATGCCAAACATCCTGCCAGTCATCGACTGGTCAGTCGTCTGGCGTCCTCCACAGGCCGCGAAGGCTCGCTAGTTCCGATGGATCTCGACCTCGTTCGTCGCAAGGGTCTCGGTTCGGCGAGCCTCCTCACATGGCAGCAAAAGATGAGTTGGGCGCCCGCGGTGAGCGTATCGCCGAGCGGCATCTGGTGCGGCGCGGGTTGACGCTTCTCGACCGCAACTGGCGGTGCGCGCAAGGGGAGATCGACCTCGTGTTGCGTGATGGCGACGAGACGGTGTTCGTCGAGGTGAAGACGCGCTCGAGCGTCGCGTTCGGACATCCACTCGAGGCAATCACGTCGGCGAAGTTGGCGCGATTGCGGCGCTTGGCGGGGGTGTGGTGCGAAGCGCACCCGGGGGTTGGTCGCATCCGGATCGACGCGGTTGCGGTCATCGCACCTCGCGATTTGCCCGCGATCGTCGAGCACCTCGAGCGGGTGTTCTGATGGGCGGTGCCTGAGATGCCGATCGGGCGAGCGCACGCGATTTCGCTGCTCGGCCTCGACGGTGCTGTGGTCGAGATCGAGGCTGACATCTCCAACAACCTGCCGTCGTTTGTTCTGATTGGATTGCCCGACGCGGCCCTCGGTGAGGCGCGTGATCGGGTGCGCGCAGCCGCGGGCAACTCGGGCTGCCCGCTGCCGTCACGCAAGCTGACGGTCAATCTCTCGCCGGCCGCGTTGCCGAAACACGGGTCTGGGTTCGACTTGGGGATCGCGCTCGCAGCCCTCGCCGCCGACGGGCAGGTGTCCGCCGACTCGGTCGCGCGCGTCGTCCACCTCGGCGAGCTGGGGCTAGACGGTCGCGTCCGGCCCCTCGCAGGAATCCTGCCGGCCGTTCTGGCGGCGGTGCGGGCCGGATTCGACACCGTACTGGTGCCAGCCGGCAACGCCGACGAGGCTTCGCTCGTTCCGGGCGCCCGCGTGATCCCGGTCATCTCTTTGCGGGACGCTGCGATCTGGCACGGCGCAGAACTGCAGCCGATTCCGCTCGAGCCGCTGATGCCGATGGTGCCAGCAGCGGTGCTGGATGATGACGGCGACCTGGCCGATGTGATCGGTAATCCGGATGCCGTCGAGGCGATTCAGGTCGCCGCAGCCGGTGGCCACCATGTCTACCTGCTCGGTCCGCCCGGCGCTGGCAAGACCATGCTCGCCTCGCGTCTGCCGGGATTGTTACCTGAGCTCAGCACCGAGCAGGCGCTTGAGGTCGCGTCGATCCGATCGCTCGCCGGGATTCCGGTGCGGGGTGCGCTGTCGACCCGGCCTCCGCTCGAGGCGCCGCACCATACCGCCAGCGCGGCGGCAATCGTCGGCGGGGGCAGCGGGGTGATTCGACCGGGTGCGGCGGCGCGGGCAGCGCACGGGGTCCTGTTCCTCGACGAAGCCCCCGAGTTCGCTCCCGCAGCCCTCGACGCGTTGAGGCAGCCGCTCGAATCCGGCGTGATCGCGATCTCGCGGGCGACCGCGACAGCGCGTTTTCCTGCCCGCTTTCAGCTTGTACTCGCCGCGAATCCCTGCCCGTGCGGCAACGCGGGCACGCGAGATGGCGACTGCCGGTGCACGCCCTTCGCCGTTCGACGCTATCTCGGGCGACTCAGCGGCCCGCTGCTCGACCGGGTCGACATCCGCATGGACGTGCATCGCATCACTGCGGCTCAGCTGCGGCTGCGCGACCACGGGCCGCGGTTTGACACGGCGGCGGCACGGGCGCGCATCCAACAGGCTCGGGATGCTGCGGCCGCCCGCCTGTGCGACACCCCCTGGCGTCTGAACGCTCATGTGGCGGGCGCGTGGCTGCGCTCGCCGGTTGGGGCTCCTGCGCAGGGTGCCACCGCCAGCTTGGACCGTGCCCTCGAGCGCGGCGGCATCACCATGCGTGGCTACGACCGTGTGCTCCGGCTTGCCTGGACGCTCTGCGACCTCGACGGCACCTCTCGACCCGACGCCGACCATGTGGGCCGAGCGCTCTACCTCCGGAAGGCCGCGCGATGATGCGGCGCACGATCCGCACAATGAAGGAGACCTCATGACCATTCTCGGGCTCGCGGAGACGGTGGTGGCCCCGCTGATTCGCGCGGTCAGTCTCGACGATGCAAAACTCGACCGGGATGGGCTGGCCGATCGCTTCGCTCGTGCGGCATGGAGCGGGATTGCCGAGCCTGGCGACCGCGATGCGGGGCACCTGGTGGCGGTGCTCGGCGCCGAGGCGGCGCTCGCCGCGCTCGCGGCAACACCGATGCCCGCCGGTGACCCCGCCGCTCATGCCGTCGATGTCCGTCCGCTGGCTGCTGCGCTCGCGGCCACCCACGACGTCGATCTCGGTGGCGAAGATCTTGCCGACGCCGTGAAGCGCTGGCGTCCCCGGGTTTCGGTTCCGACCGTGCTCTTGGCTTTGCGGCAAGCCGCCCGTTTTGGAGCGTCGCTTCTGGTTCCCGGCGACCCCGACTGGCCGAGCGGCGTCGACGAGCTGGGCGAGCACTCGCCGCACGCTCTCTGGGCGCGCGGCGACCGAACGCTGCTCGGTCGGCTCGAACGCTCGATCGCGATCGTGGGGGCACGAGCGGCCACGGGCTACGGCGAACACGTCACAGTTGAGGCATCCGCCGGGCTCGTGGATCGTGGCTTCACGATCGTCTCGGGTGCGGCATATGGCATCGACGGGATCGCGCACCGCGCCGCCCTCGCGAGTTCCGGCTCTACCGTGGCATTTCTGGCGGGCGGGGTCGATCGCTTCTATCCCGCGGGGCACGAGGCACTGCTCACCCGGATCGTCGAACGCGGTGTCGTCGTCTCCGAGGTGCCGTGCGGGACGGCGCCCACGAAATGGCGCTTTCTACAGCGCAACCGGCTCATCGCCGCGGCAAGTCAGGCAACTGTCGTGGTCGAGGCCGGGTGGCGCTCCGGCTCGCTCAATACGGCGGGCCACGCGGCCAGC
>JAYTXO010000347.1:0-8998 GCA_043742905.1 Microbacteriaceae bacterium
CGCTCGGCCCGGGCACCGGAAGCGAGGAGTAGAGCGTGTACGAGGGCATCGTCCAGGAGTTGATTGACGAGCTCGGTCGCCTCCCGGGCATCGGGCCGAAGTCGGCGCAGCGGATCGCGTTCCACATCCTGCAGACGCAGAGTTTCGATGTCACCCGGCTCGCGCAGATCCTGATGGACGTGCGCGAGAAGGTGCGCTTCTGCTCGATTTGCGGCAACGTCAGCGAACAGGACACCTGCACGATCTGCCGAGACCCGCGCCGCAACCAAGCGATCATCTGCGTGGTCGAAGAGGCGAAAGATGTGGCGGCAATCGAGCGCACCCGTGAGTTCCGCGGCCTGTACCACGTGCTTGGCGGCGCACTCAGCCCGATCGATGGCATCGGGCCGAACGAGCTCCGCTTCACGCAGCTCGTGCAACGACTCGCGGATGCCACGGTCACCGAGGTAATCATCGCCACCGACCCGAATCTCGAGGGCGAGGCGACGGCGACCTACCTGGCGCGCTTGCTGGTGCAGCCGAGTCTGCGTGTGACGCGGCTTGCCTCCGGGCTGCCGGTCGGCGGCGACCTCGAATACGCCGACGAGGTCACGCTCGGGCGCGCCTTCGAGGGCCGACGGGTCGTCGAGGCTTAGCGCGACTCAGCGCGACTCAGCGCGACTCAGCGCGGCGGTATCACGAGCAGCGAACTCGTCGCCGTCGCGACCACATTGCCGTCGGGATCTACCCCTTCAGCGGCCGTGAAGATCACCCGGCGGCCGCCCTTGGTGACCCGGCCAGTGAAGGTGATCAGCCCGGATGCCATGGTCACCCCGCGCAAGTAGCTCACGTTGATGTCGATCGAGGTATATCCCCACCCAGCCTCGAGCGTTGAGTGCGCTGCGCACCCGGTGACGGTGTCGAGCACCGTGCAGAGGATGCCGCCGTGCACCCCACCGATCGGGTTGAAGTGGCTGGGATGCGGTGGCAGCGTGAAGACCACCACGCCGGGTGTGACCGAGGTGACCTGCATCCCGAGCAGTTCGGCGATTGGCGGCGGCGGGATCTCGCCGTCCAGGATGCCGTTCAGGTAGTCGAATCCGCTCATCGTTCGCATCAGCTCGAGGGCGGGCGCCGGGTCGTGCCAGGTCACCTGCCGGGTTTCGTGGGCGCCCCATCCGGGTCGTTGGTCAGTCATGGCGCCACGCTAATGCCATGGCGAGTTCGCTTGCTCGCTCGCTGTACTAACCCGACGAGACGTGAGCCTTGTGACGATGGCGACTCGGGGAATCCTCCGAACGGGTCTGGCACACTGGCCGCGTGAGTACAACGACTCGGCTGGTCGCATTCGACCTCGACGACACCCTGGCGCCCTCGAAATCCCCGGTCGATCCGCGGATGGCACGACTGCTCGTAAAGCTGCTCGGCATCGTCGAGGTGTCCGTGATCTCGGGAGGCCAGTTCGGCCAGTTCCAGAGCCAGCTTGTGGAAAATTTGCCGCTGGACGACCCCGAGGCTCTCGGTCGCCTCCACCTGATGCCGACCTGCGGCACGCAGTACTACCGCTACGTCGGCGACAATCCCCGGGAGGCTTTCTGGCACCAGCAGTATGCCGAGAACCTTACGAACGAAGAGAAGAAGGCAGCGCTTCGCGCGGTTGAGGGCGAGGCGCGGCGGCTCGGTCTTTGGGCTGAGGAGACCTGGGGCCCGATCCTCGAGGACCGCGGATCGCAGGTCACCTTCTCTGCGCTCGGCCAGCAGGCCCCGGTCGACGTCAAGAAGGCATGGGATCCGACGGGCGCGAAGAAGAACAGCTTGCGCGAGGCGGTGCAGGCGCTGCTGCCGCGGCTCGAAGTGCGCTCGGGTGGCTCCACCAGTATCGATATCACCCGGATGGGCATCGATAAGGCATACGGGATGAACCGCCTGGCTCAACTCACAGGCATCTCGATCGACGAGATGCTTTTCGTCGGCGACCGCCTCGACCCGGATGGCAACGATTACCCGGTGAAGGCGCTCGGCATTCCGACCCACGCCGTCACCGGCTGGGAAGACACGGCGGACTTCGTCGAAGCCTTCCTGGCCGAGCGCGCTGGCGAGGGTACGGGGTAGCTTCGCCAAGAACGGGAGTTGGGGGAGCGCCCAGTAATCTAAACGTGTGAGTCTCATCGTCCAAAAGTACGGCGGCTCCTCCGTCTCCGATGCGGAGAGCATCAAACGGGTCGCCAAGCGCATCGTCGAAACCCGCAAAGCGGGCAACGAAGTCGTCGTGGCTGTCAGCGCGATGGGCGATACCACCGACGAATTGCTCGACCTGGCACACGAGGTCACCCCCATCCCGGATCCGCGTGAGCTCGACATGCTGCTCACCACCGGCGAGCGCATTTCGATGGCTCTCCTCGCGATGGCGATCAAGAGCATGGGTGTCGAGGCGCGGTCATACACCGGCAGTCAGGCTGGCATGATCACGGATGCCCAACACGGCTCCGCGCGGATCGTCGATGTCACGCCGGTGCGGCTCCGTGAGGCGCTCAACGAGGGTGCGATCGTCATTGTCGCCGGATTCCAGGGCTTTAACCGCGACTCCAAGGACATCACCACGCTCGGCCGCGGCGGCTCGGACACCACGGCCGTGGCGCTCGCCGCCGCGCTCGGCGCCGACGTCTGCGAGATCTACACCGATGTCGACGGCGTGTTCACCGCGGATCCCCGGATCGTGCCCCGCGCCCACAAGATCGACACCATTACCAGCGAGGAGATGCTGGAACTTGCGGCGGCGGGGGCGAAGGTGCTTTACATCCGCGCCGTGGAATATGCCCGCCGCCATGGCGTCGTGCTGCACGTGCGATCGTCTTTCAACAACAACGAGGGGACTTGGGTCACGGCCGACCGGGTCCCGATAATTCAGGAAGGCATCGCCATGGAAGAGCCCATCATCACCGGCGTCGCGGGCGACCTCAACGAGGCGAAGATCACAGTGGTCGGCGTCCCCGACGTTCCCGGCAAGGCCGCGGACATCTTCGCCATGGTGGCGAAGACCGGTGCCAACATCGACATGATCGTGCAGAACGTGTCGGCTGCCGTCACCGGCCGGACCGACATCTCCTTCACCCTTCCGAAGGGCGAGGGCGAGAACGTGCTCACCGCCCTGCGGACCTCGCAGACCGAGGTCGGTTTTCTGTCCCTGCAGTACGACGACCAGATCGGCAAGCTCGCCGTGGTCGGCGCGGGCATGCGAACGAGCGCGGGCGTTTCCGCGCAGTTGTTCCGCGCACTCTCGGATGCCGGCATCAACATCGAGATGATCTCGACCAGTGAGATCCGTATTTCGGTCGTCACTCGTGCCGACACTCTGCACGAGGCTATGCGGGTCGTACACACGGCCTTCGGACTCGACGCGGACGATTTGGCCGCCGTGCACGGCGGCACTGGACGGTAGCGGCTGCGTTTGCACCCAGTCTCGGCTCCGGCTCCGGCACCCAGCCACTAGTCAGACCGCACACGGATCAGGAACTAGCCCTCCGCGCGCTGGCGATGGGTCCTGATCCGGGTGACCTATCGGTGTGGCGTCCTGATCCGTACCAAGTGGTCGCGTGGAGGTTGTCGCCTAGAGGCCGTCGTGCGGCATCCCGCGTCGGGCGGTGCCAGGCGTCAAAGGTTGACGACGAAGAGACGGTTTCGTCCGGAATGCGGCTGGCGATCGGCATTCGTCCCGAACCTTTGAAGGATCCCGTCGGCGCGGGAGCTTGCGAGCCGCAACGCGCGGCTAGGACTCCGGCCCGATGTCGGGTGCTGGCAGGCCAAACTCGCGGGTGAGCGCGGCGAGGGCCGCGTGCCATCCGGCGAGGCCGTTGACGCCGGGGCCGGGCGAGGCCGATGACGACGCAAGGTAGATGCTGCCGCCGAGCAGCCAAGGGTTTATGGCGCGCGGGCGGAGCAGGGCCTGTCGCAGATCCATTAGCCCACCCGAGATGTCGCCGCCGACCAGACTCGGGTTCTCGAGTTCGAGCTGCGGGGCCGTGCGCGAGTGGCTCGCCACAATCGTGTCGCGAAAACCGGGGGCAGCCTCCTCGATCGTGGCGATGATGACCTCTGAGGCGTCGACCGGGGAGCCGGCCGGCACGTGCGTATATGCCCAGACCGTGTGCATGCCCGAGGGCGCGCGACTCGGGTCGAACAGGCTCGGCTGAGACAGCAGAACGAAGGGATGCGCCGGAAGCACCCCGCGCACCCGGCCCGAACCGGTGGTCAGCGATTCGGCCCGCGCGATCGAGGTGCGGCTGCCGCCGAGGTGGACGGTTCCGGCCGATGCGAGCCGTGGGTCGCGCCACGGAATCGGCGCGGAGACGGCCAGGTCGAGGCGGAAGGCCCCGGCGCCGAACCGGATGCGCTCCAGCCGGTGACGAGCGACAGGGGAGAGCCGTACCGCGGCGATTCGGGCGGCGACAGGGGCGGCGACATCCAGCAGTAGCGCACCCGCCGCGGGCAGCTCGCGCACGTCGCGCACCTCGCTGTCGAGATGGATGCGGCCGCCGTGCGCCAGCAAATCGGCCGCCATCGCGTCGCTAATCGCCTGGCTGCCGCCGATCGGGATCGGCCAGCCGCCCGCGTGCGCGAGGGCTCCGAGCACCAGGCCGGCGCCCGCGCGAACCGGATGCGGCATCCGCCCGCTTGCGTGGGCCGCGAGTCCCGCGAGCATCGCCCGTGCCGTCTGATCGCGGAATCGCACGTTCCACGCGGGCGAGCCCTGCTCCAGCGCGCGCAGCCCGAATCGGGCAAGGGTCACCGGATGGCGCGGGACCCGAACCAGGGTGTCACCGACGATCTCCAGCAGGGCGTCCGCGTGCTCCGCAAGGGGCCCGAAGAGCGCGGTCCAGGCGCGACCGTCACGACCGAGCTCCTCGGCTGTGGCGCTCAGCGACTGGTGGGCGAGACCGATCTCGCCCGGGAGATTGCCCAGAACGTGCGCGTACGACACCTCCGGTGTGACGAACGACACCCGTTCGGTCAGCCCGAACTCGCGGAAGAACGACGAGACGATCGCCATCGGATGCACCGCCGAGCCGAGGTCGTGGAGGTACCCGGGCAGCGTGGTCGCCGCCGTGCGCGCCCCACCGCCGACCGTGGACGCGCGCTCGAAGACCTCCACCGCGAGCCCGGCACGCGCCAGCGTGACCGCGGCGGCGAGGCCGTTCGGGCCCGCTCCAACGATCACAGCATCCGGATTGCCCATGCCGGTCAGGCTAGCCGCTCGCCGGTAGGGTTTCTCTCTATGAGTACCAGTTCGGGCATTCGTCTCGGCGTCGTCGGCGCCACCGGTCAGGTCGGCACCGTCGTGCGCCGCCTCCTCGAGGAGCGCAACGTCCCGATCAGCGAGATCCGCTTCTTCGCCAGCGTACGGAGCGCTGGCAGCACAATTCCGTTCCGCGGTGAAGACGTCGTTGTCGAAGACGCCTCCCTCGCCGACCCGAGCGGGCTCGACATTGCGATCTTCTCGGCCGGGGCGACAATGTCCAAGGTGCAGGCTCCGCGCTTTGCCGCGGCCGGCGTGCTCGTGATCGACAACTCCAGCGCCTGGCGCATGGACCCCGAGGTGCCGCTGGTCGTTAGCGAGGTGAACCCGCACGCCATGGATGATGCCGTGAAGGGCATCATCGCCAACCCGAACTGCACGACCATGGCCGCGATGCCGGTGTTGAAGGTCCTGGATGTCGAGGCAGGCCTCCAGCGACTCATCGTCAGTACCTACCAGGCAGTGTCGGGCGCGGGGCTCACCGGAGGCGAGGAGTTGCTCGAGCAGGCTGTTTCTGCGGTCTCGCAGAACGCGATTGGCCTCGTGCAGGACGGCAACGCGGTCACCATGCCGGAGCCGCACAAGTTCGTGAAGCCGATCGCTTTCAACGTGCTGCCTTTCGCCGGCAACCTCGTCGAGGACGGGCTCGGGGAGACCGACGAGGAGAAGAAGCTCCGCAACGAGAGCCGCAAGATCCTCGAACTGCCGGAACTGCTGGTGAGCGGGATTTGCGTGCGTGTTCCGGTCTTCACCGGCCACTCGCTCGCGATCAACGCTGAGTTCGCATCGGCCCTGACCCCGGAGCGAGCGCGCGAACTGCTCGCGGACGCCCCGGGCGTGCAGCTCATGGACGTCCCGACGCCGCTCGACGCGGCCGGCATCGACCCCAGCCTGGTCGGGCGCATCCGTCAAGATGAGGGCGTCCCCGGCAACCGCGGACTTGCGCTCTTCATCTCGAACGACAACCTGCGCAAGGGTGCCGCACTCAACGCCGTGCAGATCACCGAGCTCGCCGCGGCGAAGATCGCGGCGAAGATCGTGGCGGCGCTTCCCGTCGGCTGATCAGCTCCGCGCCGAGCGCGCCGTGCGCGGATCAGGATGTCGCGGCCTCATCGTGCGCAAATCAGGACCCCGTCCTGGCGGGTTGCTGCTGCGCTCCTGATCTTCGCATTGAGACGACCGGTCGACCGGACCGGAGCCGCGCCTGCACGACCGCGAGGCACCACTCCGGACTCTCGAGGACATCCATCGCCATGAAGCGGAGCGTCGCGTACCCGCCGAGGGTCGCGTTTCCGTCGCGCCGCCGATCCCGATCCTGATCAACCGGGCTCCCGTGGTGAGCGCGGCTGTCGATCTCGACGATCAGCCAGCGGTCGACCACCAAATCGACCCGTCCAACGGACGGAATCTGGACTTGGGAGCGAACCGTCAGACCGAGTGCCCGGAGCGCAAGCCGCATGCGCGTCTCGGCGCCCGATCCTGCATCCGCGTCGACTCGCTCGGCCAGGTGACGGTGCCGTGAGCACAGAGCGAGGGTGAGCGCGGCCGTCTCCGTTTGCGTTATGAAACCCAGGTGAAGCGCACTATCAACCGAGGCGACTAACTCGTCCGGCCCTGCGTCCCTGCCGTAGTCGAGTAAAGCATCCAGCACCGAGACTCTCCATTCGGCGCCGGCGATATCGGGGAATCGGTCATCGCGCCAGATGCGGCGTTCATGCGGCCGGGTTTCCGCGAGTCGGGACGCGTTCGGCGAGCAGGCGACAAGCAACTCAGAATCGCGATCGACCCAGATGCCAAGGCTCCGCAGGGCGGCGTGCCCGGTGAGACGGCCACCGAGGGCGACCGCTCGTAGTGCGGCGGGGTTCGACTCGGGATGCCCGATCCATCCGATCCGCGGACGCACTGCCTCTCTCATGCTGATCGCTTGGGCGAGGCGACGGCGCGAGTGGCCGAGTGCCAGCAGGGTGCGCGAGCGATGAATTCCCCCTGCAGCCACGAGGTCGAGCAGCAGATCGCGCATGCCCCAATCTGACTGTGCTGCCGATGCTCGCTCCCGTCAACGAAGTGTCCTGCGGAAGGATCGGCGTCACCGACGGCTGTGGAGGGGGCGCACACCGATCGCGGATCAGGAACCGCGGGTCGCCACACCGTGTCCGGATCCTGATCAGGGTGCGGGGGGCCGGCGGCTCCTGATCTGCGAACAGTCGGCTAAGGGCGGCCAGCGATGGCGATCGGCGTCGCGCGCGGCTCCGAACCAGGGGCATGAGGTTCCGTACGATCGTGGTGGTGGCGATCCCGATCGTGCTGATCGCCAGCATCCTGAACGCCTGCACGGAAAATTCCGTGATCGTCCGGAAGGAGCCGACCGTGACCCCGCATTCCGCGCCGGGAGCCCCCGGAGCTGCCGGAGCCCCCGTCGTCGCCTTCTACGGTGACTCATACACGCTCGGCACTGGCGCCTCCGAGGACTCCAAGCGCTGGTCGACGATCATCTGCGCGCAGCGCGGCTGGAACGAGTACAACCCGAGCGTCAACGGTCTCGGTTTCGTCGACAACCGGGCCAGCTTCGGCGTTGACGAGCCGTCGCTCATCGTGGCGCAGCATCCGGACATCGTCTTCGTCACCATGGGCCTCAACGACAACTTCAGCTACGCGGTCGCGAAGAAACAGATTCATTCGGCGATCATCGATGATCTCAGCGGCCTGAAGAAACAGCTGCCCGACGCCCGGTTCATCGTGGTCGAGCCATTCTGGTACACGGATGTGCGCCCGACATCCCTCGGCGTGATCATCGAATGGGTCCACGAGGAGGCAACCGCGATCGGCGCCGACTATATACCGGACGCCTCGCGCTGGATCGAGCACCACCCCGAGTGGATGGCCGCCGACGGCCTGCATCCGAACGATGCCGGCTACGCCCAGATGGCCATCGAGATGGATGCCGCCCTCGCCCGGCTCGACCTCTAGGCCGCGCTTAGAATGGGAGCCGTGAGCAAACCCTTCGACGTCGTCCTCATCGGGGGTGGGATCATGAGCGCGACCCTCGGATCCCTTCTTCGCCAACTGGAGCCGAGCTGGTCGATCTTGATCCTCGAACGCCTCAGCGACGTCGCGCTCGAGAGCTCCAACCCGTGGAACAACGCGGGCACCGGGCATTCGGCCCTCTGCGAACTCAACTACACGCCCGAGCAGGCCGACGGCACAATCGACGTTTCGCAGGCCGTCAAAGTCAACGAGCAGTTCCAGGTGTCGCGCCAGTTCTGGTCGTTCCTGGTCGAGCAGGGCCTGCTCCCCGAGCCAGAGCGCTTCATCAACCCGGTCCCACACATGAGTTTTGTCTGGGGCGCTGACAACGTCGCCTATCTGAAAAAACGCCACGAGGCGCTCAAAGACCACCCGCTCTTCCAGGGGATGGAGTTCAGCGACGACGCCAAGGTGATTCGTTCGTGGGCCCCGATGCTCATCCCCGGCCGCCGCAAAGACCAGCCGATCGCTGCCACGCGAATCACCGCCGGCACTGACGTCGACTTCGGTTCGCTCACTCACCTGTTGATCGACGGGCTCGTGAAGTCCGGCGCCAATCTGAAGCTCGAGCACCGCGTCACAAGCCTCGCGAAGAAGCGCGACGGACTCTGGCATATCGGTATCCGGCACGAAGTCGGCGGTACGCCGGCCGAGCTCACGGCGCGCTTCGTGTTCGTCGGCGCTGGCGGCGCTGCCCTCACC
>JAYTXO010000348.1:0-5500 GCA_043742905.1 Microbacteriaceae bacterium
AACCCCGAGCGGCGCATTCCCCCAGTTTCACCCGAAAGGGAAGCGGCACGATGTCGGTCGGTCCTCGAATTGTCTTCACGCGCTTCGCGTCGGGGACGGCACCCAAGCTGCGCCCTTGGCAGGAGCACATCCGCCGTGTCGCTGGCGCGCTCCCCACGGTGGTCGGAACCGATGACGAGAAGGTATCCGTCATCGTCTGGAACCTCGTCTCTGCGAACAACCGCGACCTCGCCCGCGGCGCCCGCATCTACCAGCGCTTCGACGAGGCCGTGCTGGATGCTCGCGCCGCCATCGCCACCAAGGCCGATCTCGAGATCACGATGGTCAGCGGCGACCGCGACGGCGTCTACGGCTGGAGCCTCACCAACCAGGGCCTCACTGAGATGGTGTGCTCCCGCTGGTATCAGACCGACCGCGATCGACGTCACTCGATCGAGGTCGCCCTCACAGCCTTGCAGAGCGCATCACTGCGCGAAGGAGCCCGGCTGACGCATCCGTCACTGATGGCGGGGGAGCGGCGGGCGAGCGATGTCTGATGCGCGGACCACGGTACTCGAGCCGATCCCGCCGACCGCGCCCGCCGCTCAGGACAAGCCGCGCTCGCTGAAGGCGAAGAGCGACCTCAGCGACCTGCCGTTCCGGCTCGGCACTCGCTTCGCCAGCTTCGCGGTGCTCGCCATCATGTCGCTCGTCGGGGTTTTCCTGCTCATTCAGGGCGGGCAGGCGATTGGCGCAGATGGCCCCAAGTTCCTGACAACGCAAGCGTGGGACCCGAACTCCGGCGTCTTTGGCATTGCCGCGGTATTGCTCGGTTCGGTGTTCATCGCTCTGACCGCGATCGTGGTCGCGGTGCCTCTGGCCACCGGGACGGCTCTTTACATCAGCGAGTACGCGCCTCGGCGGATTAAGCAGACCCTCGTCACTTTGGTGGACCTAATGGCCGCCGTGCCGAGCGTCGTTTACGGGCTCTGGGGCTTGAAGGCGCTTCAGCCGAATATCCTCGACACTTCCCAGTTCATTACGACCTGGTTTGGCTGGATTCCGATTTTTCACGTCGACGGGTTCGAGGCATCCGACCCCCTGGCGACTCAGACGAACTTCACGTCCTCCACATTCATCATCGGGCTCGTGGTCGGCATGATGGTCTCCCCGATCATCTGCTCGATCATGCGCGAAGTCTTCACCCAGGCGCCGATCGGGGAGCGAGAGGGTGCGCTGGCCCTGGGGGCAACCAAATGGGGGATGATCCGCAGCGTCGTGCTCCCATTCGGCCGAGGCGGCATGATCGGCGGAACGATGCTCGGCCTGGGCCGCGCGCTGGGGGAGACGATCGCTGTCGCGCTGATCGTCAGCCCGGTGTACTTCATCCAGCCGCACATTCTCCAAAGCGGGGCGAACTCCATCTCCGCGCTCATTGCGCTCCACTACAGCGAGGCATCCCCCTTCGAGATCTCCGCTTTGATGGCCGCAGGCCTCGCGCTTTTCATCCTCACTCTGTTCGTCAACTTCGGGGCGTCGCTGATCATCGCGAGGTCGCGTTCGGGAGCGTCGAGCGACTGATGACTACGTTCGCAGAGGGAGAGCCGGTCGAAGTCCGCCGCAGCACCGGAGTGATTCGCCGATCCGATGCGTTCGGCATCCTCGGGTCCGTCGTCGCGGCAATCTCGCTGTCAGCCTGGCTGATGACACAGCTGTTGGTGTTCCAGGGTTTTCTTCCCTTCCTGGCCTTCGCGTATCTCTTTTTCCTACTCTTCTACGGCATCGTCACGGCCTTCGACGAGACGGGCATGGTGGTGCGGGATCGTTTGGTCGCTGTCTTCGTGCATTCGCTGGCCGTTCTTCTGATCCTCGCGCTCGCGTGGGTTGTGATCTTCACTTTCGTGAGCGGCTTCCTGCCGCTCCTGCACCTCAATTTTTTCACCAGCGACATGAGCGAGGCCGGCCCGCTTGACCCGCTGACGCGCGGCGGAATCCTCCACGCGATTGCCGGCACGCTGATCATGATCACGATGGCGCTGGCTATCAGCATCCCTCTGGGGCTCGCCACCGCGGTCTACCTGAGCGAGTTCCCCGGCAGGTATGGACGCGTTGTACGCACCGTCGTCGAGGCAATGACGGCGCTCCCGTCCATCGTCGCGGGATTGTTCATCTACGCGACAGTCATCTTGACCCTAGGCATTCCTCGCTCGGGATTCGCCGCCTCGCTGGCCATCACGGTGATGATGCTGCCGATCATCATCCGTTCCGCCGATGTGGTGTTGCGTCTGGTCCCGTCGGGTCTTAAGGAGGCCTCACAGGCACTCGGCTCCAGCCGCTGGCGCACCGTCTGGCACGTCACTCTGCCCACGGCACGCTCGGGCCTGACGACCGCGATCATTCTCGGGACCGCGCGCGGCGTCGGGGAGACCTCCCCCGTGTTGCTCACCGCCGGGATCACGAGCTTCTTCAACTTCAACCCATTCTCCGGCCCAATGATCTCTCTGCCATTGGCGACCTACACTTTCGTTAAATCGCCGGAGCAGAACTTCATCGATCGCGGATTCGGAAGCGCCGCCGTGCTCATGCTGCTCGTGCTGGTGCTTTTCATCGTTGCCCGACTGATCGGTGGTCGAGGCCCTGGCGTGCTGACCGCTCGCCAGTTGCGCCGTCGGCTTCAGCAGTCACGCGTCGACGACTACCGCTTCCGGGCCCGTGAACTGGGCGTCACCGCGCGGGTGACTCACCCGAAGCCGTCAGACGCAACGAGCAGTCCCGGAGGGACCTCATGAAGCAGCTCCGCTTCGCATCCCTGGGTCTCGTGATGATAGCGATCGTCGGCTTCCTGGGTGCTGCGGCCAGCGCAGACTCGGCCGCCGCCGTGCGGCCTGCCGACGTTGGGACGAACTACGCGACCATCTCCGGAATCGGATCGACATGGTCGGCGAACGCGCTGCAGCAATGGGCACGCAACGTGCTCAGTAACTACCACTGGAAGATCAACTACTCGGACGCCGGCTCGTCAGCCGGACGTCAAGCTTTCAACTTGCAGAACGGCGGAGCGGATTTCGCTGTTTCCGAGATCCCATACGCGCTGAAAAATAGCGACAGCGTCGACCCTGTCACGGCCCGGCATTTCGCGTATATGCCGATCGTCGCCGGTGGTACCTCTTTTATGTACAACCTTGTAATTGGCGGCAAGCGCGTGACCAACCTGCGCTTGGCCGGGGCGACTGTGTCGAAGATCTTCACCGGCGCGATTGCGAGGTGGAACGATCCTTCGATCGTCGCGGACAACCCGGCGCTCACCCTTCCGGCCATTCCGATCGTTCCCGTGGTGCGATCCGACGGCTCCGGCACCTCGGCCCAACTGTCCTCCTGGATCCGCAGTCAGTTCCCGGACATCTGGAACGGTCTGTGCCAAAAGGCCGGGCGTCCGACGAACTGCGGAATCACGTCCAACTACCCGGCACTCCCTGGGTTCAAGGCGCAGTCAGGATCCAACGGGGTCGCGGGCTACGTCGCTCAGCCGCAGTACGTCGGCTCCATCACCTACGTCGAATATTCGTACGCACTGAACTCGCACTTCCCGGTCGCGAAAGTCCTGAACTCGGCTGGCTACTACACCGAGCCGACGGCCGGGAACGTCGCGGTTGCGCTGCTGAAGGCTCAGATCAACCAGGACCAGTCCTCGACCGACTACCTCACCTCCATCCTCACAGGCGTCTATACGAACGCTGATCCGCGCACCTACCCGCTCTCGTCGTATTCCTACATGCTCGTGCCCACCGCGCTGGAGTATGGATTCACTGCCGACAAGGGCTTGACCCTCGCCGCTTTTGCGAACTACTTCCTTTGCGAGGGTCAACAGCAGGCGGATGTTCTGGGCTACTCAGCTCTCCCGATCAACCTCGTACAGGCTGGGCTCGATCAAGTCCTCAAGATCCCAGGCGGGGATCCCAAGAACGTCAACATTGGCAAGTGCAACAACCCCACCTTTTCCTCTGACGGCTCGAACAAGCTGGCGACAACGGCGCCCCAACCCCAGGCCTGCGACAAGCAGGGCTCGACGCAATGCGCGACGGGGACCGGTGGCGCCTCGGATGTCTCGACCGCCAGTTCTGTGTCGGGCTCGAAGTCGAGCGGCTCGGGCTCCTCCGGCGCAACGGGGACGACCGGCGGTTCGGCGACGGCCGCTGGCAGCCTAGGAACAGCCGCGGGCGTCGCCGATGTAACGACAGACACCCGTCCCGTCACGGTCGCTGGCAAGCCGTTGACCATCCCCGCATCCTCGAACTTGGCCGTGCCGGGGCTGATCGCCGCCGGCGCTGCGGCGGTTGCGGTAGTAATCGCGATCTTCGGACCACCCCTGGCGTCCCGGATTCGGCCGCGGAGTCGTCCGCGCGTCATCCGGCCGCGCGGTGCTCCAGCGGGCCGCTCCAGCGCTCCAGCTCGAAGAATTCATCTGCGGTCAGTGCGTAGGCCGCGCGCTCCTGGCTCTATCCCGACTGAAGGCTCATAACGTGCACGCTGTGCTCCCCCCGGATGACCGCTTCCCCCGCGATCGACGCAGCATCGTCGTCCGCTTCGTGTGCGTTCTCGTGGCGCTCGGATCCCTCGGCGGCATGATTCTGGGCGGTGCCTTTAGCTCGAATGCTGCGGCCACGGTCGACTCCTCACTGAGCATCAACTGGGCCGGAGACAGCGGCTCCGCCGCGTCCCTGCAGCCGGCGCGTGACACGAGCGGGTTCGAGTACGACGAATTCAAGAACATCAAGGTCACCGTGGCCCAGACGCAGAACCTGATCGACCAGGCGGTGCGCGTCGATGTGTCCGGATTCTCGGGTGGCACGCAGCAGGCCGCAGACGGTTACGGTCAGATCTGGACAAGCGCGAAGAACTTCATGCAGGCGATGGAGTGCTGGGGGGACCCGGCAACGCCCACCTTTAAGCAGACCTGCCAGTGGGGCGGCCGCTTCGTGAAGAACAGCGGTCTGGGTTTCACGGTTTACGGCGACAACGTGTACCGAGTCGCCGCTCACGATGTCGACCCGGGCGCTGTCGGAGCCGTCGACGTGCCCTTTGTGTCGCGCGACGGACAATCGTTCACCGGGCGCCAGACGCTCGATTCCTCTGGCGCGAAAACCTATCCGATCCTTGACGAGTTCAACGCCGACTCCACGAACGAGGTGCAGGGGGCTCGCATCAAGGATGACGGCACTGGCAGCTTCGACTTCGAGATGCAGTCCGACATCCAGGCCACACAGCTCGGCTGCGGGCGCAACGCGAGCGACCTCAAGTGCTACCTCGTTCTGGTGCCTCGCGGCACCATCTACGGCGGCCACGACGCCGCGTGCAGCTCGATCTACGGTGACAGAGGCACCAAGTACACATACGGCCTCGCCGACGCGATTCAAGCAGGCAGCCCGCTCAACCCTGGTTGCGACTACTGGAAAAACCGCATCGTCGTGCCGCTGCAGTTCAACCAGGTTGCCGGAGTCTGCCCGAGCGGTGCCGAGCAGCG
>JAYTXO010000349.1:0-3576 GCA_043742905.1 Microbacteriaceae bacterium
GCGACCTTATCGCGCTCGGCAAGCTGGCGATAGCCAATCCCGCGGTCGCCGCCATGGTGGCCACGACGACGCTCAAGGTGCCGGGGCTGGAGGGACAACGCAACACCAACGACCTTCTTGGCTCGGACGGCATCACCGGCATCAAGACGGGCACCCTCGATCCAGCGGGTTCGGATCTGCTGTTCTCCGCCGTGGTACCGGTCGGCACCCCCCAGCCTCTGACGATCATCGGCGTCGTGCTGGGTGGCTCCACGCATGAGTCGGTCGACCTCGACGTGCAGGCCATGATCGCGAGCCTGCAGGCCGGCTTCCACAATGTGGATGTCGGCGCGGCCGGGCAGGTGGTCGGTCACTATTCGACGCCGTGGGGCGGCGCGGCCGACATGGTGCTGGTAGACAGCGCCTCGGTGTTCACCTGGTCGAACACGCCGATCACCTCGACGATGACCACCGCGACCCTGAAGACCGGAAAGACCGGCGAGAAGGTCGGGAGCATCACCTGGACCGCCGGTAAAAACACAATCACGGTCCCGATCGTGCTCAAGGGGAGCATCAAGCCACCCACAACCAAGTGGCGGCTCACGCACCCGAAGCAGCTTCTGAGCTGGTGGCCATGAGCGAGATTCGGCTCGTCCCGGTCGCAGCTGCGCCCTGGGACGACGTGCGCACCGTGTTCGGGACGCGCGGTGATCCCGCGCGGTGCTGGTGCCAATGGTTCAAGGCGGATGCCGCGAGCTGGAAGGCGAGCGACGCGGCGGCCGCGTTCGAGCGCTCCCTCTGCGAACAGGTGGACGCGGCCCGCGCCGCCCGATCCGCAGGACCTGGTGTGCTCGCCTATCTGGGCGACAACGCGGTCGGCTGGGTCGCTGTGGAGCCGCGCCCCGAGTATCCGCGCCTACTCACCGGGCAGGTCATTCCGTCCACGGCTGAACCCGAACTCGATCTTCGAGACGTCTGGGCAATCACCTGCTTCGTGGTCCGCGTCGGCTTCCGGAGGCGCGGTGTCAGTGCGGCACTGGTGCAGGGCGCCGTCGAGTTAGCCCGAGAAGGCGGAGCGCGGGTCGTGGAGGCCTACCCCGTCGACGCCGCCGGCGAGAAGGTCAGCTCGGCGGACCTCTACCACGGAGCGCTCTCGACCTTCGCGGCGGCGGGCTTCGCCGTGAGCGGGCGTTCGCTGGAAACGCGGGCGGTCGTGCAGCTGGCTCTCTAGGCCTTCCCAGCCGCCGACGGCGCGGTCGGTCTCGGTCTCGGTCTCGGTCTCGGTCTCGACGATCCTCAGCTAATCCATCAACTCGTCGCGAGCCGTTTTGCGTCGGGCAGCCCGAGTTCACCACGCGTTCAGACGGCAGCGGTCGCCCAAATCGAGGCGGGAGGAAAGCTGGGGTACCTGGACTCGAACCAAGAACAACTGAACCAGAATCAGTCGTGTTGCCAATTACACCATACCCCATCGAAAAACCCTGTTCAGAGGCACTTTTCGAAGTAGCTCCGCTCGTAACTCTCAGAGAAAGTCGCGCCGTGAACCGTCGCTAATCATACGACATGACAAACTCCGCTCGTCACCCGACCTCTGCTCGATTGGCAGGCGGACCGCCAGAAGAAACTCATGACCGGTGACCATTCCGCGACCGAATGCACAACGTGATGGGCAGCTGGCGGTTCGTTGGACGCGTTCATCCTGCTCGATCTGTTTCTCAGCATGCTCGCCACGCTTCAGGCCGCAACCTGTCGACCGACGACCTCCAGACCAACGGGGTTACGAAAGCACGCAAGGCAGGCAGCGGCACAAATGGGGACGACCGGCGTGATCGGCGCGTACTCGGTCAGGAAGCCGTTCACGTAGACGTGTGGCACGGCGAAACGGTTGAGGGTCAGCCGACGCTTCGCAGCGAACTGCTGGCCAGACCAGAACGACGCTGTCCTGGTAGGTGACCCCGCGGTGATCGTCATGAAGACTGTTGCGATTCAACCGGGGAACGTGGCCGTTCTGAGGCCCCCTAGAGAGCCAGCCTGAACCGCTCCAGCCGCGCCAACGTGGTCTCCTTGTCGAGGATCTGCATCGACTCGAACAGCGGCGGACTGATCCGTTTTCCGCTCAGGGCGGTGCGTAGCGGGCCGAACGCGACGCGCGGTTTGAGGCCTGCACCGTCAACCAGCGAGGTCCGCAAGGCGGATTCGATCGCCTCGGTCGAGAAGTCGTCGAGGGTCTTGAGAGCGGCTTGAGCGGCATCAAGAACGAGCTTCGCTTGGTCGACATTCGAGGGCAACGCGTCCGCGTCGTAGACGATCTGATCGTCGTCGAGGAAAAAGAATTCGAGCAGCCCGCGCGCTTCGCCCAACAGTGCGATGCGCTCCTGCACGAGCGGTGCAGCCTCCCGGAGAACAGCCTTTTCGGACGGTGTCGGCGGCTCGCTGACCACCCCGATCAGATAGGGCAGGATGCGCTGCGCGAAGTCGTCGGCCGACAGCATCCGGATGTGATCGCCGTTGATCGAGTCGGCCTTCTTCTGGTCGAAGGAAGCCGGATTCGGATTCACGTCGACGATGTCGAAGGCGGCGACGAACTCCTCGCGCGTGAAGATGTCGCGGTCGGGGGCGATCGACCAGCCGAGCAGCGCGAGGTAGTTCAGCAGGCCCTCGGGGATGAATCCGCGGTCGCGATGGTGGAAAAGATTGGACTCAGGATCGCGCTTCGACAGTTTCTTGGTTCCCTCGCCACGCACGAGCGGCAGGTGCCCGAATCGGGGAACGAAGTCGGTCACGCCGAGCTCGATGAGTGCCAGATACAGCGCTATCTGGCGGGGGGTGCTCGAGAGCAAATCTTCGCCGCGCAGCACGTGCGTGACCCCCATCATGGCATCGTCGACCGGGTTGACAAATGTGTAAAGCGGGGCGCCATTGGGACGCACGACGACGAAGTCTGTGAAGCTGCCAGCCGGAAAAGTGATGGGTCCGCGGACCAGGTCGTCGAAGCTCAGATCGGTATCCGGAACCCGCAGACGCAGGGCCGGCTCGCGTCCCTCCGCGCGGTATGCGGCGCGCTCCTGGGAACTGAGCCCGCGCTCGAAGTTGTCGTACCCCTGCTTCGGATCGCGGCCATTGTCGAGGTTGCGGGCTTCCATCTCCTCGGGAGTGACGAAGCTCTCGTAGAGCAGACCGAAGTCGATCATTCGATCAATGAGTTCGCGATAGATATCGGTGCGCTGGGACTGACGGTACGGCCCGTGCGGGCCGCCCTTCTCGACACCTTCGTCCCAGTCCAGTCCCAGCCAGCCGAGCGCATCGAGCAGCTGTAGGTAGCTCTCTTCGCTGTCGCGGGAGGCGTCGGTGTCCTCGATTCGGAAGATCATCTTGCCGCCGGTGTGACGCGCGTATGCCCAGTTGAAGAGCGCTGTACGCACCAGGCCGACGTGCGGAGTGCCAGTTGGCGACGGGCAGAAACGGACGCGCACATCGGCTCCGGATGCGGTGGCAAAGGGGATGGACATCGGGGACGAGCCTACCCGCGGTGGGGCGCACGTCTGCCGAAAGCTCAGTCTCGGTCGCGGTCTCGGTCGCGGTCTCTAGTCGCTACAA
>JAYTXO010000350.1:0-8699 GCA_043742905.1 Microbacteriaceae bacterium
TCGCTCGGGATCGCAGCGAACCAGGTCATTGTGATCGTCGCAGATGTCGTCAGCTTGGTTGCAACCAAGGCGAGTGGCGAGGCGCAGACCCCACCCGCCGGTCTCCCGATGGTCGCCGTGGCCCCTGACGGGAAGCCGACTCTGAAGATCCCGAGCGGCTACACGGCCCCCGCGACCACGCAGACCGCGACCCTGATCAAGGGACGGGGAGCGCCGGTTGCGGCGACCAGTACCGTGACCATCCAATACCAGGGCACCAACCTGCGCACCGGCAAGGTATTCGATCAGACCTGGGGAGCCAGCCCGTTCACAGGAGCGGTCAGCGGTTTCGTGGCCGGCTTCACAAACGCGATCGTCGGGCAAACCGTCGGCTCGCAGGTACTGGTAGTGATCGCCCCGGCCGACGGCTACGGCCCATCGGGCGGCCAGTCGAGCGCGGGGATCAACAAAGACGACACCATCATCTTTGTGATCGATATCCTCGCGGCGGAGAAGCCGGCCGCCGGCTGAGCGGGCGGCCGCTTTGCGCGCTTGTGCCTCGCGAGCTGTCCTGATGTGTCTCGTGCGCGGATCAGGACGGTGCACCGGTGACCGTCGCGGATCAGGACGCAGGACGGCGTGGCGCGGGTCCACATCCTGATCCGCCCGCGCGGAAAATCGCGCGGGCGGATCAGCCGGGCACAGTGGCGTTGGAGCCCCGCTCGCTAGCCTGAACTCATGCGGCGCGTCATTGTTCTCGGTTCCACCGGCTCTATCGGAGTGCAGGCCCTCGAGGTCATCGCCGCGAACCCGGAGCGCTTCGAACTGGTCGGCCTGGCCGCTGGCCACAACCGCGAGAAGCTTAGGGAGCAGGCGCGTGCCACCGGAGTGACCCGCACGGCGCTCGGCGTCGACGAGGCGGTCGCCCTGGTGCGCGACACCGAGGCGGATGTGGTGCTCAACGGCATCACCGGCTCCGTCGGTCTCGCCCCCACCTTGGCCGTGCTTGCGAGCGGAGCCACCCTCGCGCTTGCCAACAAGGAGTCGCTCATCGTCGGCGGCGAGCTGGTCACGTCGGCGGCGAGACCCGGACAGATCGTCCCCGTCGACTCCGAGCACTCGGCCATCGCGCAGGCGTTGCGTTCGGGCGAGCACGGTGAGGTGCGCCGCCTGGTGCTGACGGCATCCGGGGGTCCGTTCCGCGGCTGGACGCGCGACCAGCTGGCCAACGTCACACCCGAGCAGGCGCTCGCGCATCCGACCTGGGACATGGGTCTCGTGGTCACCACGAACTCGGCGACCCTGGTCAACAAGGGGCTCGAGATCATCGAGGCCCACCACCTCTTCGACATCCCGTACGACCGCATCGAGGCGGTCGTGCATCCGCAGTCGGTCGTGCACTCGATGGTTGAGTTCACCGATGGCTCAACCATCGCCCAGGCATCGCCGCCGGATATGCGTCTCCCCATCTCGCTCGGGCTGGACTGGCCGCACCGGGTGCCGGGTGTCGGGGTCCCGCTCGACTGGACCCGCGCTCAGAGCTGGACGTTTGAACCCCTCGACGATGATGCATTCCCGGCAGTGAAGCTCGCCAAGAGCGTCGGTGTCGCTGGCGGCACGTACCCGGCCGTCTTCAACGCGGCCAACGAGCAGGCCGTGCAGGCGTTCCACGCCCGGCGTATCCCGTACCTCAGCATCCTGGCCGTCGTCGAGCGGGTGGTGGAGCTGCACGAACCGCATTCGCTCACGCTCGAGGGCGTGCTCGAGGCCGAGCGCTGGGCCAGGGACGCCGCCGATCGCGCTCTTGCGGGATCCGTTGCCGAGTAGCGCGGGGTAGCGTGCGCGGCACACGGCGCGCCCCCCGATCGCGGTCGGCGCGCTCCAAGGATTCCTGACGTAATCTGACCCCGTGGAAACGGTGCTGCTGTACATCCTCGGCGTGGTCATCATCGTCGTCGGGCTAGCCCTCTCGATCGGTCTTCACGAGATCGGCCACCTCATCCCGGCCAAGCGGTTCGGGGTGAAGGTCGGCCAGTGGATGATCGGATTCGGCCCCACGCTGTGGTCGCGCAAGTTCGGCGAGACCGAGTACGGCGTCAAGCTGATCCCGCTCGGCGGCTACATCTCGATGGCGGGCATGTTCCCGCCCGGTAAGACGAAGACCGGAGCGGCCGCCCGTGCGGGGCACCTGCGCAACGAGTTCGAGCTCGACATCCTCGCAGGCGACCTGCACGACCCCGCCGAAGATGCCGCGCTGACGGGCCCGACCGCGACCACGCGCACCAAGCCCAAGATGGACAGCACTGGCTTCTTCAATGTGCTCGTTCAGGACGCTCGGGACTCGTCCGCGGCCACGATTGAAGCGGGCGCCGAGGACCGTGTCTTCTACAAGCTCACGTTTTGGAAGCGCATCATCATCATGCTCGGCGGTCCCGCGATGAACCTCCTCATTGCCGTCGCGCTCTACGGGGTGGTGCTTTGCGGCTTCGGCATCCCGGTGGCGAGCACGACCATCGGCAGCGTCTCACAGTGCATCGCGAGCTCGACCGCGCAGACCAATTGCTCGTCGACAGACGAGATTGCCCCGGCAGCGGCCGCGGGAGTCAAGCCCGGCGACGTGTTCGTGAGTATCGGCGGCACCGCGATCAACTCCTGGACTCAGGCGACCGACATCATCAGGAAGTCCGCGGGAAAAACCCTGGCCTTCGTCGTCAAGCGCAACGGCGCGGACGTCTCCCTCGCGCTGACGCCCAAACTCACCGAGCGGCCCGTAGTCAACTCAACGACCGGCGCAGTGCAGACCGACGCAAACGGAAAGACCATGACGCAGAAGGTCGGCTTCGTCGGCATCGGCTACGCCACCGAGATTCAGCAGCAACCGGTCACGGCCGTGCTGCCAGCCGTCGGATCGAACATCGTCTCGGTGGCCAAGATCATTGTGACGCTGCCGCAGCGCCTTGTGCAGACCGCGCAGGCGGCCTTCGGCGGCCAGAAGCGCGATCCGAACGGTCCGATCAGCGTGCTGGGGGTCGGTCGGCTGGCGGGCGAGATAACCACGATCAACTCGATCCCGATCCTGCAGCGGATTGCCGCCGACATCCAGATCATCGCGGGTCTCAATGTCGCGCTCTTCGTTTTCAACCTCATCCCGCTGCTGCCGCTCGACGGCGGGCACGTGCTTGGCGCGATCTGGGAGGCGTTGCGCCGGAAGCTGGCGAAGCTGTTCAAGCGTCCGGACCCCGGGCCCGTCGACATGGCGAAGCTGGTGCCCTTGACGCTGGTGATCGTCGCGATACTTGGCGCCTCCAGCGCGCTGCTGATCTACGCGGATATCGTCAACCCGGTGACCTTCCAGTAGCGAACTCAGCGCCCTACGCGGGTCGACCCGCCAACTGATCCCGGACGTGAGCAAGTCGAGCATGCAGTGCCTCGACGAAGGCGGCGACCGCGGGCTGACGGAACGCATCCGGCCGCCCGACGAGCCAGTACGGCAGGGTGCGGCTGATCTGCTCGGGAAACAGCCGGACGAGATCTGGATGCTGCCCGGCGAGAAAGGCGGGAAGCAGACCGAACCCGGCGCCGGCCCGTGTTGCCTCCACGTGGACATAGACGTTGGTGCTCGTCACGGAGTCGTCCATCGCCGGGACGATCTGACGTGCCTCGTCGAGGGTGTCGACCTGCAGCATCGACTCGATGAAGTAGACCAGGGGTGCGCCGACGAGGTCGGCGGGGGTTCGCGGCGAGCCCACGCGGTCCAAGAAGTCCCGGCTCGCGTAAAGCCCCAAGACATAGTCGGCGAGCTTAATGGCCTCTGCGCGACGCACCTGCGGGCGGCCGACGATCACCTCGAGGTCGGTGCCGATCCGCTGCTGGGACGCCTGCCGCGTTACGGCGACGATCTCAAGCGAGAGGGCGGGATGCTCTCGTCGGAGCTCGGCCATGGCCGGGGCCGCGACGAATCCGCTGAATCCGTCGGTGGCGGAGAGGCGGATCACTCCGCTCAGTCCTCGTCCGCGCGGTGCTTCGACTGCGAGGTTGAGGGCTCGTTCTACGGCCTCGGACGACTGCACCACACGTCGTCCGAGCGCCGTCAACGTCCACCCGGCGGGGGTGCGTTCGAGCAGGCGGCCCCCCAGCGCGGACTCGAGTGCGGTGATCCGCCGGGCCACGGTGGTGTGATTGAGCCCGAGGGCGGTGCCTGCAGCGGTGAACCGGCCCGCGCGTGAGACCGCGAGCAGCACGAGCAGGTCATCGGCGCTGGGTGGCGCGGCGAGAAACGGAGCATCCACCTGTGCATAATCGCACAGAAGATTCGGGCGAGCATCGTGCTTTTCTGCACTAGCGTGCATGGCGTGAGCGTGCAGAGAAGCAGCAACGAACTGAGCGGACGCCGCGCGGTCGTCACCGGGGCCGCCAGCGGGATCGGTGCTGCGACCGCACGAGCGTTGGCGTCTCGCGGTGCGTCGGTGGTCGTCGCGGACGTCGACGGCGACGGTGCCCGCGCGATCTCTGCCGAGATCGGTGGTGAGGTCTGGGAGGTCGATCTGAGCGATCTCGACCCCCTGCAGACTCTCGAGCTGCGGGCAGACATCCTGGTCAACAACGCCGGAATCCAGACCGTATGCCCTATCGAGGACCTAGATCCGGCTCGGTTCCGCCTGATGCTGGACCTGATGGTGGTGGCGCCATTTCTGCTCGTGCGTGCTGCCCTGCCGGGGATGTACCAGCGTGGCTGGGGCCGCATCGTCAACATCAGCTCGGTGCATGGCATCCGGGCCAGCCCCTTTAAATCGGCCTATGTCACCGCCAAGCACGCCCTCGAAGGGCTCTCGAAGGTGACGGCACTGGAGGGGGCACCGCACGGCGTGACGAGTAACTGCGTGAATCCCGGATACGTGCGCACACCGCTGGTTGCGAAGCAGATCGCCGATCAGGCGCGAGTGCACGGCATCCCGGAATTGGACGTGCTCGAGAAGATCCTCCTCACCGAGAGCGCGATCAAACGGATGCTCGAACCCGAGGAGGTTGGCGAGATGGTCGCCTGGCTGTGTGGGCCGAGCGCGAGCATGATCACCGGTGCATCGCACCTGATGGATGGCGGGTGGAGCGCACGATGAGTGATGTCGCGTTCTCTGTGCCCGTCGATGGCGGAGAGTTGCGAGTCGGCATCCTGGGCGCACAGGATCCCGGGGCGCCGACCGTGGTCGCCGTGCACGGCATCACCGCCTCACACCGTTCCTGGCTTCGGGTGGCGGCCGATCTGGCCGAGGTGCGGATCATCGCGCCCGATCTGCGTGGGCGCGGTCGTAGTAACTCGCTTCCCGGGCCGTTCGGATTGCGCCAGCACGCGGCTGACCTGGAACGCGTCCTCGACCACATCGAGCTTGCGAGTACCGTCGCCGTCGGACACTCAATGGGCGCTTTCGTGGTCGCACTGCTGGGGTATCGAGCCCCGGAGCGGGTCGCGGCACTTGTGCTCGTGGACGGCGGTGTCCCCCTCGCGCTGCCCGCGGGAGTCGATCCCGGCGCCGTTCCATTCGCGTTGCTGGGCCCGGCAGCAGACCGCCTGCGGATGACGTTCGCGAGTCGTGAGAGCTACCGCGAATTCTGGCGCGGGCATCCGGCCTTCGCCGACGGGCTGAGCCCCGAGGTGGTGGACTACCTCGACTACGACCTCGACGGCGAGGCGCCCGCTTTACGCGCTTCCGCCTCGGCCGAAGCGGTCACCGCCGACGCGCAGGAACTCTATGGGCCCGGCTGGTACGGCGAGGCGCTTCGCACACTCCGGATGCCGGTCACCGTACTTCGTTCCCCGCGCGGCCTGCTCGCCGAGCCTCCAGGGCTGTACCCACCGGGACGCTTGGAAGCGGCGCGCTCCGAGGTGCCGCAGCTCGAAATCCGGGAGGTTCCCGATGTCAACCACTACACGATCCTGATGGCTGAGCCGGGAGCGTCGGCTGTTGCCGCGGCCGTGCGTTTCGCGCTCACCCTCGAGCTTCCTTCCGCACCCTGACTCATCACCCGACAGACGTATCACCCGACAGACGCATCACCCGACAAAGGAGTCACCATGGCCAGCCCCCTGTTCGACGGCATCACCGCGCACCGCGTCACCACCCCACGACTGACCGCCAATGTGCTCGAGCGTCCTGCCGCAGATCCGGATGCTCCGGCAATTCCGGTCGTCTTCATTCATGGCAATGTGTCGTCGTCGCTGTTCTATCAGCCGACCATGCTCGCGCTTCCGTCGGACGTGCAAGCTTTTGCCATCGATCTTCGCGGTTTCGGCGACAGCGACACCCTGCCGGTCGACGCTACCCGTGGCGTGCGCGACTTCTCGGATGACGTCGCCAGCGTGCTCACCACGCTGGGCATCGAGCGGGCCCACCTGGTCGGCTGGAGCATGGGCGGGGGCGTGGTGATGCAGCTCATGCTGGACTACCCGGAACTCGCGGTCTCCGTCACGCTCGAAGCACCGGTCTCACCGTACGGCTTCGGGGGCACGGCCGGTGCCGAGGGCCGTCGGGTCGACGCAGAGGGCGCGGGCACGGGTGGCGGGGGAGTGAACCCTGATTTTCTGGCTCGCCTCGAGGCTGGCGACACCGGTGACGAGACCACCTCGCCGCGCACGATCTATCGCACGGCCTATGTGAAGGACCCAACAAGAGTGCCGCACGAGGATGTCTGGGTGGAGTCGATGTTGACCACGGCGACGGGGATCGACAACTATCCCGGTGACTCCGTCCCGACTGATTCCTGGCCCGGTTTTGCGGCTGGCGGCCGTGGCGTGCTCAACACCCTCGCTCCGACGAACTTCGATACCTCCACCATCGTCGATCTTGCTCGCAAGCCCGCGGTGCTCTGGATCCACGGCGTCGACGATGCGATCGTGAGCGATGCCTCCTACTTCGACCTGAACTTCCTCGGACAAGCCGGGGTCATCCCGGGCTGGCCGGGAGAGGATGTCGCTCCCGCCCAGCCGATGGTGACTCAGACGCGCGCGGTGCTCGAGAGCTACCGCGCGGCGGGCGGAGCCGTAACCGAACTCACCCTCGAGGGCTGCGGTCACGCACCGCACCTCGACCAGGTGGCGGCGTTTGACGCGGCGCTCGCAACCCACATCGGCGCCGCGTGACGACCCGACGTGCTCCCGCTGCGCGCCCGGCGTCGCCGGACGCGCCCGCGTAGGCTGATCTCATGCCTGCACTGAATATCGGGATGCCCAAGCTGCCCCCCGAGACCCTGGCCCCGCGACGCAAATCCCGCCAGATCAAGGTGGGAAAGGTTCTGGTCGGTGGCGACGCCCAGGTCAGCGTGCAGTCCATGTGCACGACGCCGACCACCAACATCAACGCGACTCTGCAGCAGATCGCCGAGCTGACGGCATCCGGTTGCGACATAGTGCGCGTGGCCGTCCCGAGCCAGGACGACGCGGACGTGCTTCACATCATCGCGAAGAAGAGCCAGATCCCGGTTATTGCCGACATCCACTTCCAGCCGAAGTATGTGTTCCAGGCGATTGATGCCGGCTGCGGCGCGGTGCGGGTGAACCCCGGCAACATCCGCAAGTTCGACGACCAGGTGGGCGCGATCGCGAAGGCCGCGAAAGACGCTGGGGTCAGCATCCGGATCGGCGTCAACGCCGGATCGCTCGACCCGCGCCTCATGGAGAAGTACGGCAAGGCGACCCCGGAGGCCCTCGTCGAGAGCGCCGTTTGGGAGGCGAGCCTCTTCGAGGAGCACGACTTCCACGACTTCAAGATCTCGGTCAAGCACAACGATCCGGTGATCATGGTCAAGGCGTACCGCCTGCTGGCCGAGCGCGGCGACTGGCCCCTACACCTTGGCGTAACCGAAGCCGGCCCCGATTTCCAGGGCACCATTAAGAGTGCCACCGCGTTCGGCATCCTGCTCGGCGAGGGTATCGGCGACACCATCCGCGTGTCGCTGTCTGCCCCGCCAGCCCAGGAGGTCAAGGTGGGTCTGCAGATCTTGCAATCGCTCAACCTGCGCGAGCGCAAACTCGAGATCGTGAGCTGCCCAAGCTGCGGACGCGCCCAGGTGGACGTCTACACGCTCGCCAACGACGTCACCGCTGGCCTTGAGGGCATGACCGTGCCGCTCCGCGTCGCAGTCATGGGCTGCGTCGTGAACGGACCGGGCGAGGCCCGCGAGGCCGACCTGGGCGTTGCATCTGGCAATGGCAAAGGCCAGATCTTCGTCAAGGGTGAGGTCATCAAAACCGTTCCCGAGAGCGAGATCGTGGCCACTCTGATCGAAGAGGCCAAGCGTCTCGCCGCCGAGATGCCCCCGGGCGAGCTCGGTTCGCCGCAGGTCGTCACGGTCTGAGCCCTTTCGCTGGCTCGCCGAGGGGTCGCTATGTGGGCCTCTCGGGTGCGTGAAAGCCCTCATAGCGACCCCTCGGGGCGGGGGGACCCGAGCCGCGCTCGCCAAGTGCCATGGCGATCTTGCGGGTGAGCAGAGCGGTCGCGGCGAGGAGCTCGCGGTCGACGCGGATGACGCGATAGTCGGCCTCTGCGAGGTCGTCGAGCCGACGGATGTCGATGGCGAACTGTGCAGGATCCTCGGCGTGCTGCCGTCCTTCGTACTCCAGCACAACGCGGTATTCCGGCCACACGAGGTCGCCGTGAGCGATTACGGATCCTCGGCGATCACGCAGCGGGGCATTCACCTCGGGTTCCGGAAATCCGGCTCGGATG
>JAYTXO010000351.1:0-7971 GCA_043742905.1 Microbacteriaceae bacterium
GTCGACGTCGAGCCCCGCGTCATCCAGTCCGACTTTGATCCAGGATGCCGCGAGCAGGATCACTTGGCACACGAAGTTGAAGAAGATCAGCAGCCCCGCCAGCACGGCGAACGACGCGATCAGCGGATTGTTCGTCGCCCCGCCGAGTAGTGCCGAGCCGAGGACCTTCAGCACCCCGAGCCCGACCGCACCGAGCAGTGCCCCTGCCCAGAGGCGGCTGCGAGGGATCCGGATCGCGGAGAGCACGCGATAGATCGCGGCGAGCACCACGGTGTCGAGGGCGAACATGATGGCGAGCGTCACGATGCGGCTGACCACGGTGGCAAGCGCGGTCTTCGAGTGGATGCCGACCAGGCCGAGCAGCCAGCCGGTCGCGCTCGTTCCCGCGACCGAGAGCACCGCGGAGACGATGAGCACCACCCCGAGGGCGAGGCCGAGTCCGAAGTCGCACGCCTTGAGCAGGAGGAAGTTGCCAGCGGCGGAACGCAGGTCGAACATGGTGCGCACGGCATCCCGGGCCGAGGCGAGCCAGCCAAGCGCAATCACGAGCAAGCCGAGCAGCGCGATCGCGCCCGTCCAGCCGAACACGCCCGCCGAGAGCAGCAGTTTCGCCTTGATCGCGCCTGTCCCGGAACCCGAGCCGGATCCCGAGCCCGAGCCGGTGTCGATGAGGCCGGGGATCACGTTGTTCAGGGTGCCGATGATCGCGTTCTGTAGCCCCTGATCGTGGCTGATCACGAGTCCGGCGATTGAGAATGCGACCCAGAGCCCGGAGAACACGGCGAACAGCAGTTGGAACGCCAGCCCGCTGGCGAGTATCGGGCCGCGCTCTGCCGCATAAAGGGTGAAAACCCGCACGGGCTTCTGCCGCTGCACCCATGCGAAGAGCGTTTGCGCGCGTGCGATGACGGGGCGGAGAGCCTTCGCGGGGGCGGCCATGCGATCCACCATACGGGGGCCATTCGCTGGCCACCTGTCCCCGGTCTCGTGGCGGAGGCCCTCGGGCTAGGCTGACGCGGGATCAGAACACGCGAGAGGGAGCGCCAATGGAGCTGCACGGAGTCGGAGTGGGTCGCGCCGTCGCCGTCGCCCCGGTGTTGTCGATGCCGGAGCCGCTTCAGGAGCCAGCCGATCAGGAGCGCGCCGAGCAGGAGCTCGGGGGAGGCGCCGCTGCCGAGAAGGCCGCCGTTGCGTCCGCCGTGACCGCCGCGGCTAGCGAGTTGCAGACCCGAGCCGAGAGGACGGACGGCGTAGGCCGCGAGGTCATCGAGGCCGCGATCCAGATGGCGAAGGACCCGGTGCTCGCCGACGACGTGAACGCCCGCATCGACGCGGGTACGAGCGGTGAGCGTGCCGTGTTCGAGGCGTTCCGCTCCTTTCAGGAGCAGCTGATCGCTCTCGGCGGGTACATGGCCGAGCGCGCAACGGATCTCGGCGACGTCTCCCAGCGGATCATCGCGCAGCTGCGCGGCGTTCCGGTGCCCGCAGTGCCGAAGTCCGACACCCCCTTCATCCTCTTCGCGCGCGACTTGGCTCCCGCCGACACCGCGCTGCTCGATCTGACTCAGGTGTGCGGCCTGATCACGCGCGACGGTGGGCCTACCAGCCACACCGCGATCCTGGCCCGGTCCAAGTCGATCCCCGCCATCGTGGGCGTCGGAGCCGACGCTGTAATCGCGGACGGGACGCGCGTGGTGCTGGATGCCGCATCTGGGATCGTCACCATCGACCCGAGCGACGCGCAAATCGCCGCCGCCTTCGCGCGCAGCGTGGAGCGTGGAGAGCAGGCCGCCGCCCCGATCACCGCCGTCCCGATCACCGACGGCGCACTGGCCGACGGGACGAAGATCCCGCTGCTGGCCAATCTCGGCTCGCCGAAGGACGCGGCCAACGCGGTCGCGCTTGGCGCCGAGGGCGTTGGGCTATTCCGCACCGAGGTTCTTTTCCTCGGCAGGCAGACACCGCCGAGCGTCGCCGAGCAGCAGAAGCAGTACTCCGAGTTGCTCTCGCACTTCCCGGGCAAGAAGGTCGTCGTGCGCGTGCTTGACGCGGGTGCTGACAAGCCGCTCGTCTTCCTCAATGACGCGCACGAAGAGAACCCGGCGCTCGGTGTTCGCGGCCTGCGCGCCCTGCGCGCGAAGCTGCAGATTCTTGCCGACCAGCTCGAGGCGCTCAAGAACGCGCAAGACGAGACCGAGGCTGAGCTCTGGGTGATGGCCCCGATGGTCGCCGACGCGGGCGAGACTCGCTACTTCGTCGAGTACGGCAAGCAGCTCGGTCTGAAGACTGTGGGCGTGATGGCTGAGATACCGTCGCTCGCCCTGGTCGCTGATCAGGTCGCCAAGCTCAGCGACTTCGTGAGCATTGGTACAAACGACCTCACCCAGTACGCGCTGGCCGCCGACCGGATGCTGGGCACCGTCGCCCGGTATCAGGACCCGTGGCATCCTGCCGTGCTCCGCCTCGTGAAGATGCTCGGCGACGCGGGGGCCGCGAACGGCAAGCTGGTCGGCATCTGCGGCGAGGCTGCGGCCGACCCGCAACTGGCGGTGGTGCTCGTCGGACTCGGGGCCACCACCCTCTCGATGACCCCTGCGGCGCTCGCCGACGTGCGCACCGAGCTCGCCAGCGTCACGCTTGAGCAGGCTCGGGCAAAGGCGGCTGCGGCGATTGGGGCCGAGTCGGCCGAGGGCGCACGGGCTGCAGCTGCCGCCGCATAGTCTGAATCGCATGAACCGTTTCGAGGGCAAGGTCGCCCTGATCACTGGCGCGAGCCGCGGCATCGGCTTGGCTATCGCAGAGCGGATCGTCGCGGAGGGCGGCTCCGTCGTCGTCACCGCGCGCAAGCAGGAAGCGCTTGACGCAGCGGTTGCCTCGCTCGGCTCGCGAGCTGTCGGGGTGGCCGGTCGGGCCGACGACGCGGAGCACCGCACCGCCGTCTACGAGCTGATCGCCTCGCAGTTTGGGTACCTCGACCACCTCGTCAACAACGCGGGGATCAACCCTGCGTACGGCCCGCTCGCCGACGTCGGCATCGACGCGATGCGCAAAACTCTCGAAGTTAACGTCATCGCGACGCTGGAGTGGGCGCGCGACGCGGTGTCGACCGGGCTGCTCGGCAGCCCCTCACACCCTGGCGGCTCGATCGTCAACATCTCCTCCATCTCGGGGATCGCCGCGGCTCCCGGAATCGGGTTCTACGGCGTCTCGAAAGGCGCGCTCATCACGCTCACGCTGCAGCAGGCCGCGGAGTTCGCCCCGAGCCTCCGTGTCAACGCCGTCGCCCCCGCCGTGATCAAGACGGATTTCGCGAAGGCGCTCTACGAGGGCCGAGAGGCCGATGCGGCGGCGCAGTACCCGCTGAAGCGGCTGGGTGAGCCGGCCGACGTCGCCGGCCCTGTCGCGTTCCTGCTCTCGGATGACGCAGCCTGGATTACCGGCCAGACGATCGTGATCGATGGGGGCGCGTCGATGGGGTCGATTCTCTAAGCCTCGTCGCCGGTGCAGAGCCGCTCACCTAGCGCACTCCGGTTGTGTAGGACGGTCCTACACAACCGGAGTGCAGCGAGGGTGGTGTATCAGTCTCGGCCGACCCACACCTCGGCAGGCAGGCTGGGGTAATACCCGAGCAACCTTCATGTATGTCTCGATGTAGGGGCGTCAGCGGCCGAGTTCCGCGCGGCCGAGCGACATTCGGTGCACCTCGTCGGGCCCGTCGGCGAGGCGCAATGTGCGCGCGGCCGCCCACATCTCGGCGAGCGGCGTGTCGCCCGAGACGCCCGCCCCACCGAACAACTGAATCGCGTGATCCAGGATCCCCTCGACCGCCGAAGGCACCGCGATCTTGATCGCCTGGATCTCGGTCATCGCTGCGCGGTTGCCCACGGTGTCCATGAGCCAGGCCGTCTTGAGTACGAGCAGCCGCAGCGACTCGAGCTGCACGCGAGCATCCGCGGCCCACGATCGCACGACCCCTTGCTCCGCCAATAGCCGCCCGAACGCCACTCGGGATGCTGCCCGCTCGCGCACCAGATCCAACGCGCGTTCGGCCATCCCGAGCAGGCGCATGCAGTGATGGATTCGGCCGGGACCGAGCCGGGCCTGCGCCATCGCGAAGCCGCCGCCCTCTTCACCGAGCAGATTCGCCACCGGCACCCGCACGTGGTCGAACAGGATCTCGGCGTGGCCACCGTGCTCGCGATCGTCGTAGCCGAAGACGGTGAGCGGACGCACGACCGTGACGCCTGGGCTGTTTCGCGGCACCAGGATCATGCTCTGTTGACGGTGGCGTTCGGCAGCGGGGTCGGTCTTGCCCATGACGATGAAGAGTGCCGCATCCGGATTCATCGCACCGGTCGACCACCACTTGCGGCCGGTGATCAGGTAAGAGTCGCCGTCGCGCGTGATGCTCGTCGCGATGTTGGTTGCGTCGGACGAGGCGACATCCGGCTCGGTCATGCAGAACGAGCTCCGAATGCCCGCATCGAGCAGCGGCTCGAGCCACTCGCCCTTCTGCGCGGGCGTGCCGAACTCGGCGAGCAGCTCCATGTTGCCGGTGTCGGGCGCGGCGCAGTTCAGGGCGGCGGGCGCAAGGCGGATGCTGCGGCCCGTCAGCTCCGCGAGCGGCGCGTACTGCAGGTTGGTGAGCCCTGCCCCGCCCGCACCCTCGCCCGGTAGAAACAGGTTCCACAGCCCCCGCGCCCGCGCGGACTCCCGGAGTCGCGACACGACCGCCGGCTCGCTCCACACGCCGGGCGTCGCCGCGAGCTCGGCACGCAGATCGGCCTCGGCCGGGTAGACCTCATTGTCGAGGAAGCCCTGCAGCGCAGCAATTAGCTCGGTCGTGCGCTCGTCGTGGGCGAAATCCATGTCAGATCCTCTCGATGGACGACGACTGCGACAGCCCCCAGTTCGCCAGCGGCACGACCAGCCCGCCGACTTGCTCGAACCCCGGCCCGACGGTTTGCCCGCTCGTGAAGCGCTTGTGGATACCTTCGAGGATCACGGCCAGCTTGTATGCCGCGAATGCCCGGTACCAGCCGAGCGGCGGAACGCTCACCCCGACGACCTCCGCGTAGACGTCGACCAGCTCGTCGAAGTTGGGGTAGCCAGCGGCCGGGTCGATCGCGCTGCCGCCCACGCTGGAGCCGCCGCTGATCTGGTCAAGGTCCCAGTACATGCTGAAGGTGCCGAGGTCGAGAAGCGAGTCGCCGATGGTTGCCATCTCCCAGTCGAGCACGGCAGCGATGCGCGAGCCGTCTGCAGCCGCGGGCGCCACGATCGCGTTATCGAGCCGGTAGTCGCCGTGCAGCAAAGAATTCCGCTGAGTTACCGGCATCGCCGGGCCGAGCCGGTCGTGCAGGGCGTCGAGCTCCGGCAAATCGCGGCTGCGCGAGGCGTCGTACTGCGTGCTCCAGCGGCGCAGCTGGCGCTCGAGGAATCCTGCGGGGCGCCCGAATTCGGCCAGCCCGACGGCGGCAGGGTCGAGGCGGTGCAGCTCGCCGAGCACGCGGGCGAGCTCCAGGCTCGTGGCGCGGAGCTCGGCAGGGGAGTATCCGGCGTTCTCGCGGCGCGACGAGAGGATCGGGCCGGCCACGAAATCCATCAAATAGAAGGGGGTGCCGAGCCCGGCGGAACCGTCGCCCGCCCCGGGTCCGTCGTCGAGGTAGGCGATTATGCGCGGCACCGGAACGGCACTGTCCGCGAGCGCTGAGATGATCGTGAACTCGCGCTGCATGTCGTGGGCGGTGCTCAGCACGTGCCCGAGCGGAGGCCGTCGCACGACGAGCGGGCGGGCCGCGCCGTCGATCCGGTACGTCAGGTTGCTGAGACCACCGGCGAGCCGCATGGCGGTCAGTTCCGTCCTCGACTCGGTGCCCGCTCGCAGCTCAGGATGCGTCTCCGCGAGCCACCCGCCAAACCTCTCGACATCGATTCCGGGCTGCGTCGTCGTTGCCATGCTCGCGAGCCTACGCCGGAGATCCGGACCCGATCGCGGACGTCGGCCCGCCGCTCATGCCGTGATGAACAGCACGATCGTGTCGGCGACCAGCGCCGGCCGGTCGGAGCCCTCGATCTCGACGGTCACCTTCATCCCGACCCGGTAGCCCTGCTGGCTCTCGTCGACCGACATGACCTCGCTCCGCGCGCGCAGCCGCGACCCGACCAGCACAGGCTGCAGGAAGCGCACCTTGTCGAGACCGTAGTTCACCGCCATCCCCACGCCCCCGATCTCGAGTAGCCCCTCAGTCAGCGTGGGCAGCAGTGCGAGTGTCAGGTAGCCGTGCGCGACCGTGGCGCCGAAGGGACCCGATGCCGCGCGCTCCGGTTCTACGTGGATCCACTGGAAATCCCCCGTCGCCCCCGCGAACGCATCAATCCGACCCTGGTCGATGGTGAGCCATTCGTCTCCGACCGACTCGGTTCCGACGAGGTTCGAGAGTTCGGCCGCGCTCGCGACCACGCGCGGGCTCACGCCTTGGGCCCGCCCGCGACATAGAGCACTTGGCCGCTCACAAAGCCAGCCGCTTCGGAGCAAAAGAACGACGCGGCGTTGGCCACGTCATCCGGGTAACCGACGCGCCCCACCGCGATCTCCTTCGTCGCGCCCGCAAGGAAGTCCTCGAAGCTCACCCCCATACGCTCGGCGGTCGCCCGCAGCATGTCGGTGGCAATGAAGCCCGGGGCAATCGCGTTGGCGGTCACGTTGTAGCGGCCGAGCTCGATTGCGAGGGTCTTGGTGAACCCCTGTAGTCCTGCCTTGGCGGCCGCATAGTTCGCCTGGCCGCGATTGCCCAGAGCGGAAGTGCTCGACAAGTTGACGATCCGACCCCAGTTGGCCGCGACCTGGTGCGACTGCACCTCGCGGCTCATCAGGAAGGCGCCGCGCAGGTGCACGCCGATCACGGCGTCCCAGTCGCTGTCGCTCATCTTGAACAGCAGGTTGTCGCGCAGGATGCCGGCGTTATTGACCAGCACCGTTGGGGCCCCGAGCGCTTCGACCACAGTCGCGACGGCCCGTTTGACGTCATCCGAGTTGGAGACGTCGGCCCCCACGCCGACCGCTCGCCCACCCGCCGCGATGATCGCGGACACGGTGTGGGAAGTGTCCTCCTCGCGCAGGTCGATCACGCCGACGGCACAGCCATCCGCCGCGAGCCGGCTGGCGATCGCGGCGCCGATGCCGCGTGCCCCCCCGGTGACGACGGCGGTGCGACGGCCGGTTTGATGGGTTTCAGTCATGCGGATTTCCCTTCTTCGAAGACGATGACCTGTCGCAGGGCGCTGCCGCTTGCGAGCCGGTCCATGGCGCTGTCGAGTTCGGCGAGGCCGATCCGCGACGAGATGAGACGTTCGATCGGCAGGCGTCCGGCGCGCCAGAGTTCGACGTACCTCGGGATGTCGTGGCTCGCCACCGCCGAACCGAGGTAGCAGCCGATCACCGAGCGCGCTTCGACGGTGAACGTCAGCGGAGGCAGGGAGACCCGCGCGTCGGGCGACGGCAGCCCGACCGTGACGGTTCTGCCACCGGGCTCAGTCGCGGCGAACGCGGTCTCGAAGGCGCGGGCGGATCCGGCAGCCTCGACCACAACGGGCGCGCGTCGGCCGGCCTCCGCCAGCGCCGCCGGGGTGAAGGTCTCGCTCGCGCCAAGGTCGCGGGCCAGCTCGAGCTTTTCGTCGAGGGCGTCAACGGCGATCACCCGATGCCCGAGAGCGACCGCGACGAGGAGCGCGGCCATGCCGACCCCGCCCAGGCCCACTACCATCACATCGGCCTCGGGCGCGGGCTCCCCAGCGTTGATCACTGCGCCACCGCCGGTGAGCACCGCGCAGCCGAGCAACGCGGCGACTTCGGGCGGCACATCCCGATCGACGCGTACCACCGATGCGACGTTCACGACGGCGTGCGTGGCGAAGGCCGAAACGCCGAGGTGGTGGAAGAGCTTTTTACCGTCACGGTGCAGTCGGATT
>JAYTXO010000352.1:0-1987 GCA_043742905.1 Microbacteriaceae bacterium
GGTCATCAGGTCCTCAGCTGGTTGGGTCCGTGCGCCGTGACCGTTCGGGGGGGAACGGCCACGGCTGCACGGGTGCGGTTCGGTTTGCACTCGAAACAACAACGTCATCCCGCCACTGGGACGGTCGACGCTGCGAGACGTGGGGGGACATCTCAGCTGGGAAGCCGCTTCGGCTAGGACCCGAATAACTTTCCCGTGACGTGAGCGTAACATATGAGGACAGACAGAGCGGTCTGTCATCCTGGATTCTTGTACCCCAATACGGGTGCCGAGCTGATGCGGTGGCCTTGCCGACCCGACTGCGGGCAAATGACGTAGGCTCAACGCGATGAACGGCGCGGTTTCTTTCCCGCTCGACCTGGGCGAGCTCAGTATCACCGCATCCGGGGGATCGTTGGTGCGACGCACCGTGTTGCCCAGCGGCGTGCGGATCCTAAGCGAGCAGGTGGCCGGATCGCAAAGCGCGACCGTCGGCTTCTGGGTTGCGGTCGGTTCCAGGGACGAGCAGCCAGCGAAATACGGGTCGACGCACTTTCTCGAGCACTTGCTCTTCAAGGGCACCCCGAGTCGCACGGCGCTCGAGATCGCGGTCTCTTTCGATCAGGTCGGTGGCGAGCACAACGCCATGACCGCGAAGGAGTACACCTGCTACTACGCAAAGGTGCGCGATCAGGATCTCCCGATGGCGGTTGCCGTGCTCGCAGACATGTTCACCTCGTCGGTGATCGATCCCGAAGAGTTCGAAAGCGAGCGCGGGGTAATCCTCGAAGAACTCGCGATGGCCGACGACGACCCCTCGGATGTGGTCAGCGAACGCTTCTTCGAAGCCATCTTCGGCGGTCATCCGCTCGGCCGTCCGATCGGCGGCAGCCCCGCTTCGATCTCCGCGGTCGGCCGTGACGCGGTCTGGGAGCACTATCGGGCCAACTACCGTCCGCAGGATCTGGTGGTCACCGTCGCCGGAGCTGTCGACCACGAGGAACTGGTTGCTGGCATCACACGCGCCCTTGTGGGCGCAGGCTGGGATCTCAGCGTGGAGGGCGCGCCCGTCGGACGTCGTCACGCTGGCTCCGTCGCCGGTTCCGCGGCCGGTGGCGCCGCCATGCAGCGAGGGAGCGCGCTGACCGTCGTCGAACGGCCGACCGAGCAGGTGAACCTCCTGCTCGGGGTGGAGGGGCTTGCGGCATCCGACGATCGCCGACCGGCGATGACGGTGCTCAGCTCGGTGCTCGGGGGCGGGATGTCGTCGCGGCTGTTCCAGGAGGTGCGCGAGAAGCGTGGGCTGGCGTATTCCGTCTACTCCTTCGCCGCCGGCTATTCGGATGCGGGTCTGATGGGCCTTTACGCCGGATGCTCGCCCCAGAAGACCGCAGATGTCGCCGAGCTGATGCTCGGCGAGTTCGGTCGTCTCGCCGCCGAGGGCATCACCGACGAGGAGCTGTCGCGCGCTCAGGGGCAGCTCGGCGGCGGTTCTGCTCTCGCCCTCGAGGACTCCGACTCGCGCATGACGCGCTTGGGGCGTAGCGAGCTCACCTTCGGTGAATTCTCCGACCTCGACGAGATTCTTCGCCGTCTCGCCGGGGTGACCACCACCCAGGTGCAGGAGCTCGCGCAGGAACTCGTTACGCGTCCGCTCTCGGTCGCGGCGGTCGGGGCGGTCGGCGAATCCATCTTCGACGGGATCGGCGAAGCGGGCGACGTGCCCGCTTCCGACTGATAGCGATCCCTCGATGTCGCGTTACCTCTATCTCGTCCGGCACGGCGAGCAGCAGGATGCCGAGTATGGCGTCCACGACGGTCCACTCAGCCCGCGCGGGGTGCGCCAGGCGCGAGCGATCGCCGAACGGCTGGGAGGCATCCCGTTCACGAGCGCTTGGACGTCCCCGTTGCAACGCGCGCAGGAGACCGCCCGCATCGTGACCGAGCGCCTGCCCGCGGTCGAGCCGCAGCCCTCCGCCCTCTTGATGGATTGCGTCCCGTCCGGTCC
>JAYTXO010000353.1:0-3651 GCA_043742905.1 Microbacteriaceae bacterium
GCGTCAGGCGAATCTGCCGGTCGGATGCTGTCTCGTACTCCCCTGGGCGCAGTGCGACGCAGTTCGCCTACTCCGAGGCTCCGGCCGTCACAAGTCCGGTCTCGTAGGAGATCACAACGAGCTGCACGCGATCACGCGCCAGGAGCTTCGACATGATCCGCGAGACGTGCGTCTTGGCGGTAAGCGGGCTCAGGTAGAGCGCGCGGCCGATCTCCTCGTTGTTGAGGCCTTGGCCGACCAGACCAAGCACCTCGCGTTCACGGTCGGTGAGTACGGCGAGCCGGGTCACGTCGGGTGGCTGGTGGAAAGTGCCTGCGACGCGCTCGAGTAGCCGTTTCGTCACGCGCGGGCTGAGCAGGGCGTCGCCGCCAGCCACCACATGCACGGCGCGGATCAGTTCGACCGGTTCGGTGTCTTTCACGAGGAAGCCGCTCGCCCCCGCGCGAATCGCCTGCGCGACGTACTCGTCGAGCTCGAAGGTGGTGACCACGACAACGCGGGTGGCGGCCAGCGCGGAGTTGGCCACGATCTGCTCGGTTGCCCAGAGGCCGTCGCCGTCGGGCATCCGGATGTCCATCAGCACGACGTCGGGACGTTCGCGCGTCACAAGGGCGACCGCCTCGCGACCGGTGGCGGCCTCGCCAACGACCTCGAGGTCCGGTTCCGCCTCGAGCAGGCTCCGGAATCCGGCCCTGATGAGTTGCTGGTCATCGGCCAGAGCGACCCGGATCGTCATGCGGGGGCTGCCTGAGGCAGAGACTTCGTGGGAGTGGCGGCCGGGTTCGCCGAGGTCATCGGGAGTGTCGCGACGACCGCGAAGCCCCCGCCATCGGCCGGGCCAGCGCTCAGATGCCCGCCGAGTAACTCGGCCCGCTCGCGCATGCCGAGCAGTCCACGGCCGCCCGACTCCGACGCCGGGAACGGGATACTGCCGCTCCCGTCGTCGTGGACCTCGATCCGGTACGACCCATCCGTCCGCTCGAGCGTAACGGTAGCCCGCGTTGCTCCTTCGGCGTGCCGGATGACGTTCGTCAGCGACTCTTGCACGATTCGATAGAGCGCCAATTGAACGGGCTTCGGCACCTCTGCGGTCGGCAGCCGGTCATCGAGGCGCACCTCGATGCCCTGCGCCATGACAGAGGCCGCCAGCCCCGGGAGTCGACTGAGAGAAGGTTCGGGAACGAGCGACGCGTTCGGGTCGGCTCCTCCTTCGGCCCGGAGCACGCCGAGCACTGAGCGCACCTCATCCAGCGCGGTCTTGCTGGTCTCCTTGATGCTGGCGAGCGCCTCGGCCGCCTTCTCGGGCTGGCGGTCCATCAGGTGCAGTCCAACGCTCGCCTGCACGTTGATCTGGCTCAACGAGTGCGCGAGCACGTCGTGCAGCTCGCGGGCGATTCGCACCCGTTCCGCCTGCACCTCTGAGTGTCGGCGCTCGCTCATGATGCGTCGGAACTCGGCGGTGCGCTCACGGCGGGTGCGCAGAGCTTCGCCGACCCCCACCACAATCAGGATGCCGAGGGTCGTTCCCGCGATGCGACCGACGGTGAGGCGATCATGGCCGAAGGCAAGGGCGACCGAGAGGGTCGTGACCCAGGCGACCGCGATCGAGACCCAGGCCCAGACTCGGGCATTTCGCACGATCGCAGAGACAATGCCGAATGCCAGCGCGAGGTACGGCGGGCCGGTGTGGTCGTTGAAGAAGATATCGAGTGAGGCACCTATCGCAGTGACCGCGACAACGGGGCCGGGAAAGCGGCGGGCGCCGATCAGCGCGAGCGGGCCGAGCAGTGCGATCCCGACCGTGATGAGACCCTGCGTCGCCGACAGCTTGTTGACGTGCATCAGCCCGATGGCGGCAGGCACCTGGATCAGGAATGAGACGATGACCGGCAGCCACGGCGTGACCCAGCGCGGCGTCCGCAAGCTAGGCGGCGGCGGACCGCCCCAGGATGCCCAGTCACCGTGCCGCTGGACCCATGCCGTGTGCCCTGCGTGCCGATCGATCCAGTCGTAGAGTCGTCGATCCCGGCGCTGGGCACGGTCGGACGCGGGCATGGCTCGATGCTACGCGTGGGATGTGCGCCGCGAGTCCACCCCCCGGTGCCCTGCGACTACTCCCTCGGGAGTATGCGCTCGGCTACCTCGCCTGGCTCGCAATCCTGGTTTCGAGTGCCTCGATGCGGTCCATGAGGGTGCTGGTCGCGGCATCCTGTGCGGCAAGGTGGAGCTGGATCTGCTTGGCCTCCTCGAGGATCGCGCCAGCATCCTTGTACGTCGCGTTCGCCCGATCATCTGACGCAGCGGCCTGGATGTTCTGCCCGACGATGATCACCGGCAGTAGGACGAGCTGCAGGAAGGTCTGAGCGATCCAGGCCACGATGATGATCGCGCTGCCGCTCGTCATCGCCGCGGGCAGACTCACCAAGGTGAGAGCCGTGAATGCGTACGCGCACCACATCGTGCCCACCGACTTGGTGATCCTCAGACCGATCCAGTTGTTGAAGCGGCCCACTCCGCTGCTGTGCAGCTTGACCGCCGCCTTGCGCACGGTCGGCGGCCCGTCGGCCTCAAGCTCGGTCGCGCGCGGGTGTTGGTGATACTCGAATCCGGTCGTCATCATGCTCCTTAGGGTATGCACCATGATCGCGTGCAACGGACCGGGAGAGCGAGAAAGGCCCGAAACCTCTACGATTTCGGGCCTTTGCTCCCCCACTTGGACTCGAACCAAGAACCTACCGGTTAACAGCCGATTGCTCTGCCAATTGAGCTATGGAGGATCACTGCGAACAGCCCCGTCAGCCTAGCAAAAGTTCGAGGGGTGCTCTGCCCCATCCGACACGCCTCGGTCAGACGGAGAGAGCGGCGAGGCGCTCGACATAGGGGTGAAGTGGATTCCGCAGCACCTCATCCACTTGGCCATATCCGACCAGTAATCCAGCGTGCATCACAGCGATCTGCTCGGTCATGGTGCGGAGTTCGCGCAGGTCGTGCCCCACGACGAGCGCGGTGAACGAACGTTCCCGCTGCAGGTCGGCGATGACGGTCAAGATGCGGCCACGCACCAGCACGTCAACGCCCATCGTCGGGTCATCGGCAACCAGCAGCGCCGGCTCCAGGATGAGCGCCCGCGCGAGCGCGATGCGCTGCCGCTGACCGCGGCTGAGTTCGTGCGGGTACTTGTTCAGCACCGCAAGCGGGAGGCGGACTGCGTCGACCAGCGTGGCCACCGCGGCCCCGGCATCCAGACGGTCGAAGCGGCGATCGCGCTGGTAGATCGGCTCGGCCACGTTCTCGCCAACGGTCAGGTGCGGTTCGAGCGTGGAGCCGCCGTCCTGCGGCAGGTAGCCCACCTTGAGCGACAGCCTGTCGAGCCGGCGCGATGTGGTGCTGCGGAGCTTCTCGCCCAGCACCTCGAGAATACCTCCGATGATTCGCGGGGCCTCCCGTTCGCCCGGCATGGTCTGCGCCGCGACCGCGCGCGCCAGCGTGCTCTTGCCGGATCCCGCCTCGCCCACGATGCCCAGGATGCCGCCGACCGGGATCTCGAAGCTCACGCCGCTCACCGCGGCGCTCCCATCGCTGTATGCCAGCGAGAGATCGGCAGCCTTGACGGCGATTCCGGCATCGGAGCGCACTTTTGTGGTCACCTAA
>JAYTXO010000354.1:0-1902 GCA_043742905.1 Microbacteriaceae bacterium
TCGATCCGGTCTTCGTGCATGCGGCCCGGGAAGTCGCCGCCGAGGGGGCGACGATCGTCTACCTGGTCGACGAGACCAAGGGAACCGGGCCCGGGCAGGCCCGCGTGCTCGGGATGTTCGCGCTCGCCGACACGGTGCGGCCCCAATCGGCCGAGGCGGTCGCCCTGCTCGCGAAGCGCGGCATCCGGGTGGCGATGCTCACCGGCGACTCGCACGAGGTTGCCAACTGGGTGGCCGCGAAGCTCGGCATTACCGAGGTATTCGCGGAGGTGCTCCCCGGGCAGAAATCTGACGTCGTCGCCAAGCTGCAGGGCGACGGCTCGAAGCGGGTCGCCATGGTAGGCGACGGCGTGAACGACGCCCCGGCTCTGACGCGCGCTGACGTGGGCATCGCGATCGGGGCGGGAACGGATGTCGCGATCGAATCCGCCGACGTCGTGCTCGCGTCGAGCGACCCACGTGGGGTCGCCGACACGATCACGCTCAGCCGCGCCAGCTACCGCAAGATGCTGCAGAACCTGGCGTGGGGAACCGGCTACAACGTGATCGGTTTGCCGCTTGCCGCCGGTGTGCTCGCGGGTGTCGGGTTCATCATGCCGCCTGCTGTGGGCGCGGCGGTGATGTCGGTGTCGACCATCGTGGTGGCGCTAAACGCTCAACTGCTGCGGCGGGTCAACTTCCGGCGCTAGGGGGTTCCGCACGCCAGCGGTCCGCGTCGATCCGGACTGAGAGAGCACGCACCGAAAGCGAAACGCATCGTGCCCCGTGACCCGCAGCATGTCGCCCAGATCGACTTCGCCCAGCCCGTCGTGAGCTGCTGCTGCACGGATGCGGCATCCGACGATCGCTAAGCCGCCTGCGTGGATATCGACCGCCCTCATCCGCATCCGTGCGCCGTCACGTACCGGCTCGACCAGCAGCACCTTGTGATGCCGGACGCCTCGATCCGCCGAGCCTCTGGGCCGCAACGGGGAGCGAGCGCTCGGAGCGCGCGCTCCGAACATCGGGTGAAGGACCCTGCAGCCCGATAGAGTCCAGAGACCTCGACGTCGAGCACGGCACGCCGCGAGACACCAGCCCGGAGGCCCGCGTGGCGAATGAGACCCAGCCCCAGTTCCAGCCCAAGAGACTGATCGTCGCGATCAACCCCGGCTCGGCAGCGGGCGGCAAGAAGGCGGTCGGACCGCAGGTGCTTCAGGGTCTGCGCGAGATGGGCCACGACGTCACCGAACTGCAGGAGGCGAGCTACCAGGAGTTGCTCGACAAAGCCCGTGCTGCGATCGCGACCAATCCCGATGGTTTCGTCGTGGTGGGCGGCGATGGGATGGTCAACCTGGGCGCAAACATGGTCGCTGGTACCTCTGTGCCGCTTGGCATCATCTCGGCCGGAACCGGCAACGACACCGCACGCTCGCTCGGTCTGCCATTCGACGACACCGCCGCGTCGGTCGCCGCCCTGGGGAAGGCCCTGCAGCATCCGCCGCGGATCATCGACGCCGCGATCATGCGCTTCGCCGATCCGACAACGGGGGAGCCAACCGAGCGCTGGTTCGCCTGCGCTCTCAGCGCTGGGTTCGACGCCAGCGTCAACGAACGAGCCAACCGGATGAAGAATCCGAAAGGCCCAAGCCGATACATCATCGCGCTCGTGATCGAGCTCGCGAAGCTGAAGCCCTACCACTACACGCTCACCCTCGACGGCAAGGTGACGAAAACCGACGCCAACATGGTCTCGATCGGCAACGGTGTCTCACTGGGTGGCGGCATGTTGATCACTCCGGATGCGAAGCTCGACGACGGCCTACTCGACGTGCTCATCGTGCGCCCGCTGAGTCGCATCAACTTTCTGCGGATCTTCCCCAGCGTCTTCAAAGGCACCCACCTGAAACATCCCAAGGTCAC
>JAYTXO010000355.1:0-7868 GCA_043742905.1 Microbacteriaceae bacterium
TGACGTGGGGTCAACCTCGTGCGCGCCGTAATGCGCGTCTATGCGGGGCGCAAGCTTGTGTAGTCAGATCGGGTGGGCATCTGGCGGTAGCCGTCGCGCACAATCGTGACGATCATGGCTGGCACTGCCCGGGCGCTGAGCGCGAGCAGTGCGATCAAGGGATCTCCGCCTGGTGCTTCGGCGCCTCCGGGATCTGGAACAACGGCAGCGTCACGTTCACCATCGGTCCGATCAGCAGGGCGAAGGCGACCGTCCCGATCCCGAACTGGCCCCCCAACACGACCCCGACGAGAAGAACCGCAACCTCGATGCTGGTGCGCACGATCCAAATGGGCCATCCGGTCCGACGGTGCAGACCGGTCATGAGTCCGTCGCGCGGGCCCGGCCCGAGGCGCGCGCCGAGGTAGAGGCCGGTGGCGACGGCCACGAGTGCGAGACCGCCGGCGAACACGAGAGCCTGCACCGCGGGGATGGTCTGCTGCGGGATCACGTTCAGCCCGAATTGCGCGCTGGTGCCGATCACGAGCACGTTCGCCACCGTCCCGACGCCGACCCGCACCCGGATCGGGATCCAGAGCAGCAGCACGAGCGCGCCGAGGATATTGGTCACCAGCCCGAACGAGATTCCGGTGCGGAGCGAGATGCCCTGCGACAGCACGTCCCAGGGGGCGATTCCGATGCCGGCGCGCACCATGAGTGCCAGGCCGATCCCGTACAGGAACAGGCCAATCGCGAGTTGCCCAATGCGGCGCGTCCAGAGGGCCCTGGGTCCGGTGAAGCGGCCGGCGGATCGGGGGGTGAGTGAGGCGGCGGTTGCGGTCATGGGGCAAGCCAATCTCTCAATTGGACTTCTGTGAAGAGGCCAATACGGCTAGTCTGGCCTGATGGTGAACCTGTCGGCGCGCGCTTTGGCGTCTATTTTGGGCATATGGCGTCTCTCCGCAACTCCGGCGTACTCGGCGCTCGCTGATCGTATCCGGCTTCTGGTGCTCGACGGGCGACTTGCGCTCGGTACCCGGCTGCCTGCGGAGCGCGAACTCGCCGCGCAACTTTCCCTGAGCCGCACGACAATCTCGGCCGCCTACGCCGAGCTACGCGACTCCGGCTACCTCGAGAGCTTGCGCGGTTCGGGCAGCGTGGTTCGCCTGCCGAACCGCGGTGCCGTGCCACTCGAGACGACGGCGCCGCCTGAGTTCCTCGACTTCAGCAAGGCAACGATTCCTGCTGTCCCCGCGGTGGCGGCCGCGGCCGAGCGTGCCGCCGCCCTCCTGCCCTCGTACCTCGGCGAGTCCGGCTTCGACCCGATTGGCCTGCGCGCGCTGCGCCAGGCGCTCGCCGACCGCTACACCGCACGCGGCCTGCCGACAGATGCCGACGAGCTCATGATCACCGTCGGCGCGCAGCACGCCATCGGCCTGTTGGCCCGCACGCTCCTGGCCCGCGGGGATCGCGCCGTTGTGGAATCGCCCACCTACCCGCACGCTTCCGAAGCTCTCCGGGCGAACGGCGCGCGCCTCGTTCCTGTCGCCGTCAGCACAGACGAAGGCTGGGACGAAGTCAGCCTCGAGCAGGCCTTTCAGCGCACCAGTCCCACCCTCGGCTACCTGATGCCCGACAACCAGAACCCGACCGGGCGCTCGATGTCCCCCGAGTTGCGAGAGCGCACGGCCGCGCTCGCGGCGCAGCAGGGAACCACGCTCATCGCCGACGAGACCATGGGCGAGCTCGGCTTTTCCCATCTCGGCCTGGATGCGCCGCTGGCGCCGCCGTTCGCCGTGCACGGCCGCGCCGTCACCGTCGGCTCGGTCGGCAAGACCGTCTGGGGAGGCCTTCGGATCGGATGGATCCGCGCCGATCGCGAGCTGATCCAGCGCGTCGCCCGGCTGCGATACTCGAGCGACCTCGGAACGCCGATCCTGGACCAGCTGGTCGTGCTTGACCTGCTGAGCGACTACGACCGGATCCTCGCCGATCGCCGCGCCTACTTGCGGGCCGGTCGGGACCACCTGCTTCGGCGCCTTCGCGAGCGCCTTCCCGAGTGGACGCTCCCCGAGCCCGACGGGGGGCTCACCCTCTGGGTCAACCTGGGCGCTCCGGTCAGCTCACAGCTCGCGCTCGCGGCCCGTAACGAGGGGCTCGTGATCGCGGCCGGTCCACGCTTCGGGATGGACGGCGTGTTCGAACGCTTTCTCCGCGTGCCGTTCAGCCACCCGCCCGAGCTCATCGACCGGGCCGTGGAAGCCCTGGCTGCCGCGTGGAGTGGGATGGGGCAGCATCCGGTCGGGGTCGGCCATGAAGATCTTGCCGAGGTCGTGTAGCTCTCCAAGGACCACTGGCCGTGGTCCCGTGGCATTCATCCCCAGGGAGTACAGGCACTCAGAAACAAATTGGCATACTAACTAAACAACCCGGGGAGTATTCACGTGCATCTGCTGTCCGTCTTTAGCCTGCGCAACCGCGCTCTAATCGCTCTCATCACCATCGTGGTGGCAGTTTTCGGCGGGATCTCGCTGACGCTCTTCAAGCAGGAGCTGATCCCGTCCCTGTCACTCCCCTCGGTATTCATCGTTACGACTTACCCCGGCGCCTCTCCCGATGTGGTGAGTAAAGACGTCTCGACACCGATCGAAAGCGCGATTCAAGGCATCGAGAACCTCGACTCCACCACCGCCACCTCGAACACCGGAGCCTCGACGATCACGGCGTCATTCACTTACGGCACGAGCATCGCGACCTCTGAGCAGAAGGTGCAACTCGCGATCGACCGGATCTCGACCAGGCTCCCGAGCGGCGTCACACCCCAGGTCATCACATTCAGCCTCAGCGACCTGCCAGTCATCCAGCTCGCCGTCACCAGCGGTCTTGACCCGCACGTCCTCGCCTCGAAACTCTCGACGGTCACCGTCACCAACCTCAAGCAGCTCAGCGGAGTCAGTGATGTCACTCTGCTTGGCGACGCCTCGCAGCGCGTGACGATCACCCCGGATGCCGACACCCTCACCAAAGACGGCCTCAGCATCCAGTCGATCAAGTCCGCCCTCACGGCGAACGGCACCCTGCTCGCCAGCGGATCGATCACCGAGAACGGCAAGACACTCACCGTGCAGTCCGGGCAGAAGCTGACATCGACGGCCGAGATCGCCGGGCTTCCGGTACTTGGCGGCCGGCTCGCCACAGCTCCGACCATCGCTGACCTCGGAACGGTCGCGCTCATCGACAACCCGGTCAGCGGCTACTCGAGCGTCAACGGCAAGCCAGCCGTCTCGCTGAACATCACGAAGACGGCGGCTGGTAACACGGTCACGGTCTCGAAAACAGTGCGGGACGACATCTCGGCGCTCGAGAAGCAACTCGGCGGGAACACGAAGTTCACCGTCGTCGCGGACCAGGCGCCGTCGATTACCACCTCGATCAACAGTCTCGCCGAGGAGGGTGGACTCGGCCTGATCTTCGCGGTGATCGTGATCTTCTTCTTCCTCTTCTCGGTGCGCTCGACACTCGTGACAGCAATCTCGATCCCGGTCTCGGTGTTCATCACCTTTCTGGGGATGACGGCGGCCAACTACTCCCTGAACGTCATCACGCTGGCCGCGCTCACGATCGCGATCGGGCGCGTGGTCGATGACTCGATCGTGGTCATCGAGAACATCAAGAGACACATCGGCCTGGGCGAGCCCAAGCTGGAGGCAATCAGAACTGCGGTGCGCGAGGTCGCGGTCGCGGTCACCGCCTCCACGATCACAACCGTGGCTGTCTTCCTGCCGGTTGCCTTCGTCGGCGACATTACGGGCGAGCTGTTCCGTCCGTTCGCGCTCACCGTGACTATGGCGCTTCTCTCCTCGCTGTTCGTCGCGCTGACGATCGTGCCGGTGCTGGCGTACTGGTTCCTCGGCACCCCCAAGACCGCTCATAAGCACGCCGAGGGCGAGCCGACGCCTCAGACTGCCCACCAGCTCTCGAGCAGCGACGAGTTGGAGCGGCCTACCCTGCTCCAGCGCGCGTACCTGCCGGTGATCCGGTGGACCCTCAAATTTCCCGCCATCGTGCTCGTGCTCGCGCTGCTGATCCTGGCTGGCAGCGGGCTCGCCGCCAGCGGACTCAAGACAAACTTCATCGGCAACAGCGGCCAGAACACGCTGACCGTGACCCAGACCTTGCCGCTTGGCACCAGCCTCGAGGCGCAGAACTCCGCATCCCAGGTCGTCGAGAAGAAGCTCAACAGCATCACGGGAGTTCAAACCGTGCTGTTGACGATCGGATCGGGCGGCAGCTCCCTGCGTGCCGCCTTCTCCGGCGGCGGGTCGAGCACCTTCTCGCTCACCACCGATCCCAACGCTGACCAGGCGAAGTTGCAGAACACGATCACTCGAGAGCTCAAGACGATCACCAACCAGGGCGATATCAAGGTGCAGGCGGCATCCGGCGGCTTCGCGTCTTCGAATATCCAGATCAACATCACGGCGGGAAGCGACGCGGATCTGCGCAAGGCCAGCGACGGCATCCTGGCGAAGGTCTCGAAGCTTTCTGTGGTTTCGCAGGCGACCAGCAATCTCTCGGCCTCGCTGCCATATCTTGCCGTGCAGATCGACCGCGCGAAGGCCGCAGCAGACGGGCTCAGCGAGCAGGTGGTCGGCGGCATCGTAACGCAGGCGATGAACCCGAGCGCGACGGGCACGATCGTGATCGACGAGAAGACCCTGTCGATCTACGTCGACAACCCGGCAGCACCGACCACGCAGGCCAACCTCGAGGCCTTCTCGATCCCGACGCTCAAGGGCAACGTTCCGCTGTCGGATATCGCGACTGTCGCGACCGTGAACGGTCCGTCCAGCATCACCACGATCAAAGCGCTCCGCAGCGCGACGCTGACCGTCGTCCCCGGAACCGACAACACTGGTAATGCCTCGGCGGTGGTGCAGGCTGCGGTCGACAAGGTGAAGGTGCCGGCTTCGGCAACCGTTACACTCGGCGGCGTCACCTCGCAGCAGAGCAACTCATTCCAGCAGCTGGGGCTCGCGCTGCTCGCCGCGATCCTGATCGTCTATGTCGTCATGGTGGCGACCTTCAAGAGCCTGCGCCAGCCGCTGCTGCTGCTCGTTTCGATCCCGTTCGCGGCGACCGGCGCCATCGCCTTGCAAGTGATCTCGGGGGTGCCGCTCGGCGTCGCCTCGATCATCGGTCTGCTGATGCTGGTGGGCATCGTGGTCACCAACGCGATCGTCCTCGTGGACCTGATTAACCAGTACCGCACTCGCGGCATGAAGATCGGCGAGGCGATCGTCAACGGCGCAGCGAGGCGCCTGCGGCCCATCCTGATGACTGCGGTGGCGACGATCGGCGCTCTATTGCCACTCGGTCTCGGTCTCACGGGACACGGCGGCTTCATTTCGCAGCCGCTCGCCATCATCGTGATCGGTGGTCTGGTGTCGTCAACGATCCTGACTCTGCTCGTGCTCCCGGTGCTGTTCTACCTCGTCGAGGGTGCGGCGGAGCGTCGCGCGGAGTATCCGAAGTTGCCGCCGTCGATCCTGACTCGCGCGTTGGTGGCCGTGGGCGGCGTGCTGGTGGTCGTAGGGGCGGTGTTCCTGGGCGTCGCGATCACGGGCGGCCTAGCCAGCACCTCCATCGAAGCGCTGGCCGGGACGCGGGGCATCCCGATTGGACTGCTGCTGATGCTCGCGGCGCTGATCGTCTGGTTGGTGCGGAGTGCGCGGAACCGTCGCGCGCATCCGATCGTCGCGGCGACCCCGGATGTGCCTGCCAAAGCCGCGCCGGAACCGGATGCGCTTGGCGACGCCGTGCCGACCCCGGATGTGCTTGGCGACGCCGTGCCGGAACCGGCCCTCGCGCAATCGACGTCGATCAACTAACGTAGGAAGGTCGGCTCACGACACTTCACGGGGTTTCTTCCCCGTTAGCACCACTGTTTAGTCGTGCGGGCCGGATCACCAGCGCATCCGCTGGCGAGGAATCCATTCAGGAAAACGGCCCCGGTCAACTACGCCCGGGTTCTCGTGGCGTGTGCCCTCCGTTGTTTTGTGCGGGCTTTGCGCTGCGCACTCTGTACAGAACACCGGAAAGTTCATATCAACATGCCCATCAACAAAAAGGGCGCGCCTGCTCGCGCCTCCCGTCCCTCGACCGGCTCGTCCGCGGCCTCCGTTCGCAAGTCCGGCAGCGTGAGCCCCAAGCACCGCGGTTACCGTCCGGATGAGGCTGGCGCTTCCACCGATCGCGAGCCCAAGAAGCGCTGGAATGCCGACGAGCGAGCCGCCCGCGGCCACTCGGAGCAGCGTCCGCGCGGCGCCGCACAGAGTCACGGCGCCCAGAGCAACTCCGCCCGAGTCGGCCGTGAGCGTGTCGAGCGCAGCGCCGACGGCCGCCCAAACTGGGAACCGAAGAAGGCATATGACGGAAGGCCGACCCATTCGGCCTCGCCGCAGCGTGACGATCGCGGCAACCGCCCGCAGCGCAGCTACGACGACCGTCCGGCCCGCTCGTACGGCGACCGCCCCCAGCGCGACGATGCCCGCCCCGCCCGCTCGTATGATGAGCGTCCGGCCCGCAGCTATGACCGCGACGCGCGTCCGGCTGAGCGCACCGAGCGCCCCGCTAAGAGCTGGGATCGCGACAGCCGTCCGGCGCGCAGCAACGACGACCGTCCGGCCCGCACCTATGACCGCGACAGCCGTCCGGCTCGAACCAACGACGACCGCCCTGCGCGTTCGTACGACCGCGATGCCCGCCCGGCCCGGTCCTACGATGCCCGTCCGGCCCGCAGTTACGATCGCGACGCGCGTCCGGCTCGCTCAAACGACGACCGTCCGGCCCGCTCCTTCGACCGCGACAGCCGTCCGACCCGCTCCTTCGACGACCGCGACAGCCGTCCGACCCGTTCAAATGACGACCGCGACAGCCGTCCGACCCGGTCCTTCGACGACCGCGCCCCGCGGCGTGACCACGACGCGCGTCCGGCCCGCTCCTTCGACCGTGACGCAGCACCCCGCGTGCAGCATGACGACGTCGTGCTCGAGCGTCTGGCCGCCCAGGCCGTCTCGGCCGGCGAGGTCGACGGCATCGGATTCGGCGACCTCGGTCTCGGCCAGAACATCGTGCGTGTGCTCGCCGAGCTCGGTGCGGCGACGCCGTTCCCGATCCAGGCCGCGACGATCCCGGATGTTCTTGCGGGACGCGACGTGCTCGGTCGCGGTCGCACCGGATCCGGCAAGACCATCGCCTTTGGTGCCCCGCTTGTCGAGCGTCTGCTCGCCCTGAGCGCCGGCGCTGACAAGGGTGCTCGTCGTGAGTTCGGCCGCGCCCCGCGCGCGCTGATCCTCGCGCCGACCCGCGAGCTGGCCCTGCAGATCGACCGCACCGTGCAGCCGATCGCCCAGAGTGTCGGCCTCTTCACCACGCAGATCTACGGCGGCGTTCCGTACGCCCGTCAACTCGGTGCGTTGCAGCGCGGTGTCGACATCGTGATCGGCACGCCCGGCCGCGTCGGCGACCTCGCCGCGCAGGGCAAGCTCGACCTGTCGAAGACCATCATTACGGTGCTCGACGAGGCCGACCACATGTGCGAGCTCGGTTTCGCCGAGCCGGTCCAGGAGATCCTGGACCGCACCGCAGAGGGTGGCCAAAAGCTGCTGTTCTCCGCAACCCTCGACAAAGGCGTTGCCGACATCGTCGAGAAGTACCTCGTCGACCCGGCCGTCTTCGAGGTCTCGGGTGAAGACCAGGCCAGCTCGACCATCGATCACCAGGTGCTGCTGCTCGACCAGCGCGACAAGCAGCAGGTCCTGATCGAGCTCGCATCCGGTCCCGGCAAGAAGCTCGTGTTCGCGCGCACCCGCGCGTTTGCCGAGCAG
>JAYTXO010000356.1:0-6121 GCA_043742905.1 Microbacteriaceae bacterium
CCACACAACCTCCTCCGCGCAACCCGGTACCGTGACAGGCATGAGCATTTCCGGAGCATGGACCCGCGCCGCGCGTGGCGCGATGCTGCTGGCCAACGATGGGGAGTTGCGCCCGACGATCTTTGCCGAGATGTCCGCCCTCGCCGGGAGCACGGGAGCAATCAACCTCGGGCAGGGCTTCCCTGACGAGGACGGACCCGCCGCGGTGCGAGAAGCGGCGAAGCGAGCGATCGACGAGGGTGCGAACCAGTACCCGCCGGGACGCGGCATCCAGGCTCTGCGCCAGGCCATTGCAGAACACCAGGAGCGCTTCTACCGCGTGAAGATCGATCCCGATCGCGAGGTGCTCGTTACCGCTGGGGCTACCGAGGCGGTTGCGGCAACCCTGCTTGCCCTGCTCGAAAACGGCGACGAGGTCGTCACCTTCGAGCCGTTCTACGACTCCTACGCGGCCATGATCGCACTGGCGGGTGGCGTGCACGTGACGGTACCGCTGCGGGCTCCTGACTTCCGGCCCGACCTCAACGAGCTGCGGGATGCCGTCACCGACCGCACGCGCATCATCCTGATCAACTCTCCCCACAACCCGACTGGCGCCGTTCTCGACAGGGAGACTCTCGAACTCGTCGTAGAGCTCGCCCACCAGCACGACACGCTCATCGTCACCGACGAGGTGTACGAGCACCTCGTTTTCGGCGTTGAGCACATCCCGATTTCGACCCTGCCCGGCGCTCGAGAACGCACCATCACGATCTCCAGCGGCGGCAAGACCTTCAGCCTCACGGGGTGGAAGATCGGCTGGCTCAGCGGTCCCGCCGAGCTGGTTGACGCAATCGTCGCGGTGAAGCAGTTCTTGACGTACGTCAACGGGGCGCCGTTCCAGCCGGCCATCGCGCTGGGGCTCGCCCTGCCCGATGACTACTTCGCGGATGCAGCATCCACCCTCGCCGCTAAGCGCGACCTGCTCAGCACCGGGTTGCGCCGCGCGGGCTTCGAGGTCAGCCGGCCCGACGGCTCGTACTTCGTGATCGCGGACGCCGCACCCCTCGGATTCGACGACGCTGTCGAGCTCTGCCGCCAGCTTCCAACCCTCGCCGGGGTCGTCGGCATCCCCCTCACCGCTTTCGTCCGACCGGAGCACCACACTGGCTATCGCTCGCTCGTGCGCTTCGCATTCTGCAAGCGCACCGAGGTACTCGAACTCGCCTCTGCGCAACTCGCCGATCTGAGAAAGTGACACTCCCGAAAGGGGTGGACAGACTGGTCGTCCCGTCCCCCTAAGCTGGCGGGGTCCGCAATCTGAATCGTTCCCGAAAGCGACCAACTTGGCCAACTACGCAGTTGACGCCGACGCCGTCCTCGACGCCGCGACCAAAGTCGTGCTCGACGATGGTTTCGAGTCCGCGAATCTTCGCACGATCGCCGCCAAGGCTCGCATCACCGAAGAAGAGCTTTTGCAACTTTTCAGTTCGGCTGGCGAGCTCTTCGTTGCCATGCTCAATCGCGAATATTCCGGCATCTTCCGGGTCATCGTCGACCACATGGACCGCGATCCGCTCGGCGGTCGACTCTCGCACATCTACCGTCACACCATCGGAGCCGTGCACGAACGGCCCCTCGCACGCGCGCTTTATCTGACGGACCCGATCGCCCTCAACACGATCATCCGTGCGGCGTACGGCTTCGACTACATGCCGCAAATGGGCGTGCGCGCTGAGTTCATCGACATGATGAAGGACGCGGGGATGGTGCGGAACGACATCGACTCCGTGTCGCTGTCCGCCGTGCTCGCCTCCGTCGTCGCGGGCGCGTCTCTCACCTCACCTCACGAGGAGCTCGACCGCATCATCCAGGGGCTCGCGGTCATGCTTGAGCGTTCCGCCGATACGGATGCCTGCGACACCACACCCGGAAAACTGGCCTTCCTGTGCTACGCGAGCAGCCTCGTCGACGAGTAGGACCGCGGTTCTGCGTGGCGGGCGCTCATCGGCCGGTGATCTGGCGATGCACCACAGCGCCGTCGACGGTGGCGACAGTGAGCACCGTGGGATCGCCACTGAGGCGGACGGTGATGCGGTCGATGTCGATGTCTGCGACGACATCCGCCGCCCATTCCAGGTCGCCCCATGCGAGCGTCACGTCGTCCGCGTCGTCGAGAAGCACGACGTCGATGCCTCGGCTCCTGGCGGCACGCACGGCGGACGTGAGCGGTTCCGCCGCGAGCCGGGCGCCTCGGATCTCATCGCGCAGCACGGCCTCGAGCAAGCGGTGCTCCTGGCGCTGAATCGACGAGACCTGTCCATCGGCGATGGTGATCAGCACGGGGATGACTCGCCGCCGAACAAGCGCCAACTGGACGGCCCGCTCACGCTCGCTCTCGGCGCGCAAGTGCTCTTCCCCCACGCGCTGGCGCCGGATCGACTGGAGCATCATCACCTGGTTCGCCGCAGTGCGCAGCACGATGGCGAAGAACGTGCCCGCCAGAAGTGCCCCGACCTCGCCGTAGGTCAAGAAGATTCCCTGCCACAAGCTCTCTGTCAGAACGAGACTCCACATCCACGTGATCGCGCACACCACCGCGAGCCCAATCCAGGCCCAGCGAATGCGCCCGCGCAACGCGACGCCGAACAGGATGAAGTTGCTCGCGTTGTAGTTCCAGTTGAGAAAGCCCCCCGGCCCGGCGGGGAGCACCTGTTCGAGCATCAGAAACGTGCCGATGACAATGAGTCCGATGACCGTCCACACCCGCCACAGGTCGAGAGGATGCCGCTCGGACAGCACTGTCAGAGCCCCTGCAACTGTCAAGATCACCAGAGTGGCGATCATGTGCCCGTCCCGCAGGGCGGGCCCACCGGCGAGCACCGCGACCACCAGATTCACCGCGACGAAGCTGCCGAGAAGTGTCCAGCCCGGCCATCCGCGGAATCCGAGCAGGGTGCCGCCATCGCGCAGTCGCGCATCCGACGCCGTCACGGAGCTGTCCAGCCGATCCGCACTGTCGTGCCGCGACCGAGTTCCGATTCGATGGCGGCGTAACCGCCGGGCAGCCCGCGCATGCGGCCGATGATGCTGACGGAGACGCCGAGACGCGAGGCGGGAATCGCCTTCGAATCGAAGCCGACGCCGTCGTCGAGCACCAGCACGGCTATGGCGCCGCCGTGCAGGCGAACGTGGACGGCTCGCGTCGCGTCGCAGTCGGCAGGGTCGGCGTGAAGCACGCTGTTGCGGAGCGCCTCAGCCGTGGCTTCGGTGAGCGCCGCCGTGACCTCTGGCGGCGGCGGATGCTCCCCCTGGAGCTCGTAACGGAACTCCGCACGGGGAGCGATCTCTGTCGTGATCGACTGCAGTTCCCAGATGAGCTGGGCTGCAGTGACCGGTTCCGAGTTACCGTCGGCTCCATAGCGTTCGATCTGACGTAGCGCGCGGCTCGCCTGGTCGGCCACGACCCATTCACCACCCCCGATTGCCGACGCGAGCAGGACGGACAGCACGTTGTCGTGCATGAGGGCGTCGATGCGACGCCCCTCCCGTGTGCGGGCCTCGTGCGCGGCATTGCGCCGCGTCTCGATCTCCGCCGCGAGGCCAGCGATCTCAAGCAGGCGGCCCAGATGGCGCGAGGCCATCGCGAGGGCCACGAAAATGCCGCAGAAAAAAAGTTCGAACAGGGTTCCCTGGACGGTCCCGAGCGTGGCGCGCGGGCCGCAGTAGCTCAGCCGGTCGATCGCGATCAGAATACCGCTCAGGCCGAGGTAGATCCAGGCGGCCACCGTCGGCAATGACACGGCAGCGGCAGAAGTGCCGATCACCATCAGAGTCGTCAACCACGGGACGTCCTCGGGTACCCCGACTGCCTGCCGCGGGATGGCGAGCACGAAGGTGAGCAGCCCCAGAAAGTAGATACCGGCGAGAACGCCTGCCAAGATCCGCAGTACTCGAGCGTCGCCTGACCATGACCCGAGCGCAAGCGCGACGGTCGCGCTCAGGTAGGCGGCGGCGAAGGCGATGTCCCACGCGTAGTCGATCGTCGGGAACTGCGCGATGAAGCCAGGGAGGGCGAGTCCTGCGAAGACGACTCCACCTACGCCGACACCACGCGCCATAGCGCGCACGATCGGAGCAGACGCGGAGACGACCGCGGACGCCACCGGCGCGACGGTCACCGACTTCGTGCTCATGGGCGTCCAGGCATCGGCAAGAAGCCATCTTCGATGGCGCGCTTATAGAGGTCGATCTTGGTCGGGGCCGCGCGCCCGACTCGGGCATACTTCGACCGGATTCGACGCACGCAATCTTCGACGGTTGCCACCGCGATGCCGAGGGCCGAGGCGACCGACTGCGTCTTGAGGCCGGTCGCGAACATTGCAAGTACTGACTCCTCCTGCTGGCTCAGCCGGGCGTCGGCGATTTCGGGATCAGCATCCATCGCCGCAGCCCACTCGGTCGACATGAGGGCCCGGCAGTCCACCGCCGAACGGATGGTCTCCAGCAGCACGCCGACCGGGGCCGACTTGCGCACGATGCCGAGCACTTCGGTGCGGGCAACCAGCCGGACGAGGTATGGATCCTCCCCCGAGGTGTATGCGATCACTCGCATGCCCTGTTCTCGCAATGCGGTCACGTTGCTGATCGGCGATGACCCGTCGGCCAGGCGAAGATCGAGCACCACGAGCTCCGCATCGCGATGCTCTGCAAGAAGATCGTGAACGGTCGGCGAGAGGCCAAGAAACTCCACCGAGGCGATGTCGGCGAGCGCTGCACGCAACGCGACCTCTACGATCGCATGATCATCGACGAGCGCGAGGCGGGTCGGTCGCGACGAACTGATCGTTACCATTTGCTCGTTACTCTACTGAAGGACCTGCTCGCGCCGGTGCCCGGGTTTTCTCTAGCCCTCTCAGCTACCGCGGCACGACTCCGAACCGCCGGAGCGCGAGTGCCGGGTTCAGCTTCCGCACCTCGATGACCCGGCTCGGCGAGATCCACGCGACGGCCGTGTCGGTGGCCTCGCCGATCGTCGCGAGTTCGACGCCCATCGGGTCGACAATCATGCTGTTGCCCGCTCCGACCGGTGGCGCGTGGTCGGCTGCCGCCACGTAGACGGTGTTTTCGATCGCGCGCGCGGTGATGAGGGTGCGCCAGTGCGACTCCTTCAGCGGACCGCGCACCCATTCGCTCGGCAACAGGACCAGGTTGGCCCCGGCATCCACCAACCGCCGCGTCACCTCGGGGAATCGGATGTCGTAGCAGGTCTGCAGCCCTACGGTAAAGCCGCCGAACGCGAAGGTCTGCGGCTCCTCGATCGACCCGGGCACGATCCACTCACTCTCCCGCTGCCCGAAGGCGTCGTAGAGGTGCACTTTGCGGTAGTGCGCGACCAGTTCACCGTAGTTGTCGAGCGCGACCACGGTGTTGGCGACGCGCTTCTGCTCCTCGGGGACGCGCTCCGCCATGCCCGCGACGATGTGGATACCCAGCTCGGCCGCAAGCTCGGCGAGGGCCCGCACGAACGGTCCGTGCAGGGTCTGAGCGTGCTCGAGCCAGCTCGCGTCCATGGTCTGGGTGAAATAGCTGGAGTACTCGGGGAACACCACGAGCAGGGCGCCCCGGTTGGCGGCGTCGCCAGCGAGCCGCGACATCCGTTCGAGGTTGGCGGCGGTGTCGTCGCCCGGCGCGAACTGGGCCACGGCGATCGCGACCGCGTTCTGCGCTGCATCGACCATGCCGTCAGCCTAGTTAGCGAGCGATCAGCGAGCAGCGTCGAGCCGGATTGCGAGGCTCGGCGCTGAGTTCGAGTCGCCGCTCAGCGTGGCAGATACCCGCATTCCGGCCGATGCCGCCGGGCCGATTGTTGCCGTGAAACTGTCACCTTCGTGCGCCACCCTGCTTGCCGCGAGATCCGAGTCGAAGTTCGCAAGGGCGGATTCGCTCCAGCCGACCTCCGGCGCGAGCGCGTGCACCTGCCGCACGAGTTGCTGGTACGACGCTTTCGGCGTCACCTCGAGCGAGGACAGCTTGCCCCCAGACGAGAGCACGTCGACGGAATCCACGAGAGTAAAGCTCACGGTGCTCGTGGCGTTCGCGTTGACGGTCAGCGGGAGCAGGAAGTCGATGTGCTTGCTCC
>JAYTXO010000357.1:0-1534 GCA_043742905.1 Microbacteriaceae bacterium
CGCGGACTTGATCTCCACCGGGACCACCCGGCCTGCGTCGCGAACGAGCAGGTCGACCTCCTGGCCGTGGGATGTCCGCCAGAACGACAACGAGGGCGAAAGACCCAGATGGGAGTACGTCTTGTACACCTCCGCGACCACAGCCGTCTCAACGATCTGGCCGGCCATCGGACCGCGCGCCGCGTGCTCGGCGTCGCGCAGGCCCGTGAGGTAGCACACGGTGCCGACGTCGAGGAAGTAGAGCTTGGGTCGCTTCACCATGCGGCGCGACGCGTTGAGAGCGTCCGGGCGAAGAAGGAAGACCTGGTGGGTCGCCTCCAGAACCGACAGCCAGCTCTTGATCGTGTTGAGCGCTACGCCAAGGTCGCGCGACAGCGACGACAGATCCAGGATCTGCGCGGTGCGGGCGGCGAGGAGCTGCATGAACGCCTGGAAGCTCGACAGGTCGGCCACGGCGCGAAGCGAGCGGACGTCCTGCTCCAAGTAGGTGGTGGTGTAGGCGGCGTGCCAGCGGTGGGCATCACGCTCCGTGTCGAGCGCGACCTCGGGGTAGTAGCCTCGCAGGAAGCGGTCCCATGCGTGCCGGACCGAGGCGGCCACAGCCTCTTGCGCCATCTCCACATCACGGTCCCACGGGAGTGCCCGGCCGGGCTCGCCGTCGAGTTCGCGGTCGGTCAGCGGGAACAGGCGAAGGACGTCCGTGCGGCCGGCGAGCGACTCGCTGACCGCGGACACCAGGCCGAGGTTCTGCGACCCGCTCAGGACGTAGCGGCCCTTTGCGGAGCGGTCAGCGTCGATGATGCCCATGATGTAACTGAGCAGCTCAGGAGCGTACGTGACCTCGTCCAACACGATCGGCGCCGGGTGGCGCGCCAGGAAGTCGCGTGGATCGGCGAGCGCCCATGCGCGCACGTCGGGGTCGGCCAGCGAGATGTAAGCGTGGGTATCGGCGAAGACGTGCCGCAGCAGGGTCGTCTTCCCTGACTGTCGCGGTCCCGTGACGGTGACCGCTGGGAACTCGCGCGCGGAGCGCACGAGAAGGGGCTCGAGTGTCCTGTGGATGTAGGCGTGCGTCATGGCATCCGCCCCCGAGGCGTCGAGTATTGCTGATGTGTGCAGTATTGCATTCGAAATGCAAAGTTGCACACATGCGCCAAGGCAACGACTCGTTCACCAGCGCCTGTCAGTCGTTGTTTGACGCCCATCACGTGACCTCTGTCCGTCGCCTGATGGAGGCGGCCGGCTGCGAGGACAGGACGCCCAAGCAAGAAGGCCCCCGCACGTTCGCGGGGGCCTTCCGGATTTGAGATTGGCTCCTCGGGCAGGACTCGAACCTGCAACATTTCGGTTAACAGCCGAACGCTCTACCATTGAGCTACCGAGGAATGTGGCGCCGAGTGGCGATTATAGGGCAGCCCGCCTTGGCAAGTCCACAGGGAATCCTTCGGAGCGGATCGGGTTGGATCCCAGTCGGATGCCGCCGGTAGGGTCGGTTCAGTGCGACGACTCGGCGCGCCGCTTGCTCCCATGCGGG
>JAYTXO010000358.1:0-9096 GCA_043742905.1 Microbacteriaceae bacterium
GCTCGCGACAGCGTCGACTGGAGCCGCATCACCTTCTGGTGGGGTGACGAACGCTACCTTCCGCTGGGTGACCCCGAGCGCAACGACACCCAGTCGCGCGAAGCTCTCCTCGATCACCTGAAACTGGATGCCGTGCAGATCAAGTCGCTCCCTGCGCCAGGTGAGCAGGCCGACATCGAGCAGGCCGCGCTGCACTATGAGCAGGAGTTGGCGACCGCCGCCAACGGCGGTGGCCGCTTTCCGCGCTTTGACATCACCTTCCTCGGCGTTGGGTCGGACGGGCACATCGCCTCGCTCTTCCCCGATCATGCGGCCGTGCGCGAGACACAGCGGGTCGTGGTCGCCGAGGCGAACTCTCCCAAGCCTCCGCTGGAGCGTCTGACCCTGACACTTCCAGTCATCAACTCGTCAGATCGCATCTGGCTCGTCCTTGCGGGCGGCGATAAGGCGTCAGCGCTCGGACTCGCATTGGCGGGAGCCAACATCAACGACGTGCCTGCTGCCGGCGCGGAGGGGCGACGTCGCACGGTGTTCTTCGTCGACAAAGAGGCCGCCGCCCAGGTTTCAGAAAACCTCATCGCACCGTCGTATTACTGGACGTCAGCCGATGACACCAATCACGACGAGTGAAGCAGAGCTCATTTCTGGCCGTCACACGCTCCAACGATATTGACCGCCTCTGTCCTCGTCGGCGGTTACCAGTGAGCTACTTGTGGGCTGGGGTTCCGCGCCGCACTCGGAGCTGCTCAAGCGCCTCATCGAGGAGTTCGTCCGCTTCCTTCTGGGAACGACGCTCCTTGACGTAGGCGAGGTGCGTCTTGTATGGCTCCATCTTCGCGAGCTGCGGGGGGTTCTCCTTGTCGCGACCAGCGGGCAGGCCCGAGTTTGGGCTGTCGATGACCTCGGGGATTTCCTCGTCGGGCAGGTTGGCCGCGAAGAAACGCACGGTTTCGTTGCCGAGAGCGTCCCAGTATGAAACGCTGACCCGCTCCGCGTGGTACCCACGGTCCTGCTCGCCCATCGGGCCCGATCCGACACGAGATCCACGGATCGCGCTTCCACCTGATGCCATGAGTGCTCCTAGCCGCCGAATTTGATGATGAGGCCCAGCACCACGATGCTGGTAATCCAGACGAGGCCGAGAACGACCGTGATCCGGTTGAGGTTGCGTTCCGCGACGCCTGAGGCGCCGAGGTTCGAGGTCACTCCGCCGCCGAACATGTCGGACAGACCTCCACCGCGTCCGCGGTGCAGCAGAATCAGCAGGGTCAGCAGCAGAGAGGTGATGCCGAGCACCACCTGAACGACGACCTGGAGAATAGCCAAGATGACCTTTCGGGTACGGCCATAAGACCGGCGTTCAGTATACGCCAGGGCGTGACGGGCTCAGGTTCCGACGTGCTTCTGGTAGCGCACGATCGACGAGAACTCATCGACCAGGAGGCTCGCTCCCCCGACCAGCGCACCGTCGACATCCGTCTCGCGCATGAAACCGGCGATGTTGGAGGCCTTGACCGATCCGCCATAGAGGATGCGTGTGGCCGCGGCCGCCTCGTCGCCGAGTACCTCGGCGACGACGACACGCAACGCGGAGCACACCTGCTGTGCTTGCTCGCTCGTTGCCGCTTGGCCGGATCCGATGGCCCAGACCGGCTCGTATGCCACGACAACCTCGTGGTCGGCCGCCGCGCCGCGGAGGGCGATACGCAACTGGGCCACTGGCACGGCGCTTGGGCCGTGGGTCTCGAGATCGTCCGCCGTCTCGCCGACGCAGATGATCGGGACGACCCCGTAGCGATGCGCCGCCGCAGTCTTCGCGGCGATCTGCTCGTCAGTCTCGCCGTGATACTGACGTCGCTCCGAGTGGCCGATGATCACGTATTTCGCGTCGAGGGCCTTGAGGAACGCTCCCGAGATCTCTCCGGTGTGCGCACCGCTGTCGTGCTCGGACAGATCCTGACCGCCGAAAGCGATCGGGAGGTCGTCCGAGCTGACCAGCGTCTGCACCGAACGCAGGTCGGTGAAAGGCGGGAACACGGCCACCTCTACCGCGGTGGCGTCGTGCCGCGCGTCCTTCAGTGTCCACGCGAGCTTCTGCACGAACGCGATCGACTGCAGGTGGTCGAGATTCATCTTCCAGTTGCCCGCGATGAGCGGGATCCTGGTGTGTGCCACTGCAGTAGAAAGTTGCGAATCTAGTGCCATCCGAGGACCTCCAAGCCGGGGAGTTCTTTGCCCTCGAGGAACTCGAGGCTGGCGCCACCACCGGTCGAGATGTGGCCGAACTGGTCATCCGCGAACCCGAGGAGGCGAACGGCCGCGGCTGAATCGCCACCCCCGACGACGCCGAGGCCCTTCACCTTCGTGAGGGCCTCCGCGACTGCCCTCGTGCCAGCGGCAAACGGCGCTAACTCGAAGACGCCCATCGGACCGTTCCAAAATACCGTGCTCGAACTCTCGATGAGCTCGGCAAAGTGGGCGGATGTCTCCGGCCCGATGTCGAGGCCGAGTCCTTCACCTCCGAACGGGCTGGACTCGATTGCATCGGCGGGCACGACCACGTGCTCGGCGTCCGCGCCGAAGTGCGAGGCGACGACGACGTCCGTGGGGATCACGAGTTCGATCCCACGCTCCGCTGCCTCCGACATGTAGCGCCTGACCGTGTCGAGTTGGTCAGCGTCGAGCAGGCTCTTGCCGATCCCGTAGCCCTGCGCGGCGAGGAAGGTAAAGAGCATGCCTCCGCCGATGAGCAGACGATCGACCTTGGGCAGCAGGGCGTCGATCACGCCGAGCTTGTCGCCGACCTTTGAACCGCCGAGCACCACCGTGTATGGCTTGGCCGGATTGCGGGTCAGCTTCTCAAGCACGCCCAGCTCGGTCTGGACGAGACGTCCCGCCGCCGAAGGCAGTGCCTTCGCCAACTCGCACACGCTGGCCTGCTTGCGGTGCACGACGCCGAATCCGTCGGAGACGAATGCGTCACCGAACTTGGCCAGCGATGCAGCGAACTCTTCGCGGTGTTCCGCGTTTTTCGAGGTCTCGTGGCCATGGAACCGCAGGTTTTCGAGAAGCGCGACCTCACCATCCTTGAGGGCATGCACAACGGACTGCGCTTCGTTGCCGATGGTGTCGCCGGCGAACGCGACGGGAGCGCCCAACAACTCGCCAAGCCGAACCGCGACCGGTGCGAGGCTGTAGCGGGCGTCGGGCCTGCCGTCGGGGCGACCGAGGTGTGAGATCGCGATGACCTGCGCTCCCGCGCGGGTCAGCTCCTGAATGGTGCTGACAGACGCGCGGATCCGTCCGTCATCGCCGATAGTCCCGTGGTCGAGCGGAACGTTCAGGTCGCAGCGGACGAGGACCCGCTTGCCCAGAAGGTTTCCCAGCGACTCGATGGTGCGGAGCGCCATCTGCGCGGCTACAGGCGCTCGGCGACGTACTCGGTGATGTCGACGAGTCGGTTGGAGTATCCCCACTCGTTGTCGTACCAAGAGGCGACCTTGACCGTGTTGCCGATCACCTTGGTAAGGCCAGCATCAAAGATCGACGAGTGCGGGTCGCCCTGGATGTCGGACGAGACGATCTCGTCCTCGGTGTACTTGAGGATGCCCTTCAGCGGACCCTCGGCGGCAGCCTGGTACGCGGCGTTGATCTTCTCGACGGTCACGGCGGCCGAGGTGACCAGCGTGAGGTCGGTGATCGACCCGGTGATGACCGGGACGCGCAGCGCGTAACCGTCGAGCTTGCCGACGAGCTCCGGGATGACAAGGCCGAGCGCCTTGGCGGCACCGGTTGAGGTCGGGATGATGTTGGCGGCTGCGGCGCGGGCGCGACGCAGATCGCTGTGCGGGCCGTCCTGCAGATTCTGATCGGCGGTGTACGCGTGGACCGTGGTCATGAGGCCGCGGTCGATGCCGAAGTTGTCCATGAACACCTTGGCGAGCGGCGCGAGGCAGTTCGTCGTGCAAGAGGCGTTCGAGATGATGTCGTGAATGGCGGAGTCGTAAGTGCCCTCGTTGACGCCGAGCACCAGAGTCGCGACGTCGTCCCCCGTGGCCGGGGCCGAGACGATGACCTTCTTGGCGCCCGCCTCGATGTGCTTGCGAGCATCCGAGGATTTAGTGAAGCGGCCAGTGGACTCGATGACTATGTCGACGCCCAGCGCGCCCCACGGCAGGGCGGCCGGGTCACGCTCGGCAAGCACTTTGATCGGCTTGCCGTTGACGATGATCGTGTCGCCCTCAACGGTGACGGTGGCGTCCAGACGGCCCGCGACCGTGTCGTACTTCAGCAGATGGGCCAACGCGGCCGGGTTATCGAGGTCATTTACCGCGACAATCTCGATGTCGCTCCCCTTGGCGAGGGCGGCACGGAAAAAGTTCCGGCCGATGCGGCCGAAGCCATTGATGCCGATCTTGACAGACACAGTTCTCCTTGGGGGTGGCACGGTGGCAGCGCCGGAAGTGATGTGGTGGAAGGGGCGCGGCCGAGGCTTTCACCCCGGCCGCAATGCCGTTACGACAGTAGCAGCAGCCCTTCAGTCTTCTCGCGCGCGGTCGTGAAGCGGAGCCCCGCGTTCGCCCAGTTTGCGATGTTCCAGAAGGCCTTGATGTAGTCGGCTTTCACGTTGACGTAGTCGAGGTAGAAGGCGTGCTCCCACATGTCGAGCTGAAGCACCGGGATGGTTCCCATTGCGGCGTTGGACTGCTGATCGAATAGTTGCTGGATGATCAACTGTTTGCCGATCGGATCCCAGGAAAGCACGCTCCAGCCTGACCCCTGGATCCCCATCGCCGCCGCCGTGAAGTGGGCGAGGAACTTGTCGAAAGAGCCGAAGCCGTCGTCGATCGCGGCTGCAAGTTCGCCGACCGGCTTGTCTCCACCATCGGGGCTCATGTTGGTCCAGAAGATCGAGTGGTTGACGTGACCGCCGAGGTTGAATGCGAGATCCTTCTCGAACTTGTTCACGTTGCCGAGGTCGCCCGAATCGCGGGCTTCTGCCAACTTCTGGAGGGCGGTGTTCGCACCCGTCACGTAGGCAGCGTGATGTTTGTCGTGGTGGAGCTCCATGATCCTCGCGCTGATGTGCGGCTCGAGAGCGGCGTAGTCGTACGGAAGGTCAGGAAGCGTGTAGTCAGCCATCGATTTTCTCCTAGCGATTGATCCCTTGAGGGCGGAACCTTCGCCCCACAGGGTGACGTATCCAGTCTATTGACGACCACTATCCTGCAACCTCCGCGCCTCCTGTGAGCGAAAGCTCAGCCCATATTCAGACGAGGCTCCCCTCAACGGATGCTGGCAGCTGCGCCTGCGGGGTGCACATCGCACGATGCGGGTGCTGGTGCGGACACGCCGCAGTCGCGGTGATACACAGTTGCGCTCAATCCAGGTCGTCCGGAAGGCCGTGGTCGGTGCCCGGGAGACCATTATCGGCGGCGTGCTTGTCGGCCATCGCCAGCAGGCGACGGATGCGGCCGGCCACGGCATCCTTCGTCATCGGCGGATCGGCGTGGTGTCCAAGTTCGTCCAAGCTGGAGTCGCGGAAGCGCAGGCGCAGCTCGCCGGCGTAGCGCAGGTGCTCGGGAACCTCCTCGCCGAGAAGCTCCAGGGCGCGGTCGACGCGTGAACACGCGGCAACGGCGGCCTGCGCCGATCGACGCAGGTTGGCGTCGTCGAAGTTGACCAGACGGTTGGCGGTAGCGCGCACCTCGCGACGCTGTCGCATCTCCTCCCAGGCGGCCAGGCTGCGCTCTGCGCCCATCAGCTTGAGCATGGCGCCGATGGCCTCGCCATCGCGGATCACGACCCGGTACACCCCACGCACCTCGCGTGCCTTCGCTGAGATCTTCAATCGCCCGGCGGCCCCGACAAGGGCCATTGCGGACTCGTTGCCCGGGCAACTCACCTCGAGGGCGGCTGAGCGTCCCGGGTCGGTCAGCGAACCGTGCGCCAGGAACGCACCGCGCCAGACGGCGGCGAGTTCCTCGCGGGATCCGGTGGTCAGTCGATTCGGCAGACCGCGCACGGGACGACGACGCGCATCCAGCAGCCCGGTCTGGCGCGCGAGCGTCTCTCCCCCGTCGATGACCCGCACGAGATAGGTGCTGGTGCGGCGCAGGTTGCTGCCCGAGATGACGGAGACCTCGCTGCGCACGCCGTAGAGCTCAGCGAGATCTTTGCGGACACGTCGCGCGATTTGCGGGGAATCCAACTCGGATTCGACTGCGATCCGGCCCGAGATGATGTGGAGTCCGCCGGAAAACCGCAGCAGCGCCGCGAGTTCCGCGGCACGAACCGTCGTCTTGCCGACCTCAACTGCGGCCAGCTCCTCTTTGACGTCGGCGGTCAATGCCACGCGGTCTTCCTCACTTTCGACGGACGGGAGCTCGGGGCTCCGAAACTTCGGGGTGGCCACTCAGCCCGAGTCACTCGCGACCCAGGTCACGGTGCCGCACGTTGACGGTCACCCTCGGAAGACCTCGCAGACGGCGACCCAGCTCTTCCGCGACGGCGACCGAGCGATGTTTTCCACCCGTGCACCCCACAGCGATCGTAGCGTGCCGTTTGTTCTCGCGGCGGTACCCCTCAAGCACGGGAGCGAGCGCCGCGGAGTATGACTCAATGAACTCTTGCGCACCATTGCGGCCAAGCACATATTCGCGCACCGGCTCGTCGAGTCCGCTCTGCGCCCGTAGCTCGGGGACCCAGAACGGGTTCGGCAGAAAGCGCGCGTCGGCGACCATGTCGGCGTCTGAGGGCAGACCATATTTGAAGCCGAAGCTCATCACGGTCACGCGGGTCGAGTTGCTGGCATCGTCAGAGAACTGCCCGCCGACCTCCATCGCCAGCTGGTGGATGTTGAGATCTGAGGTGTCGATGACGATGTCGCTCTGGGACCGCAACTCCGCCATGCGGCTGCGCTCAAGTGCGATTCCGTCGAGCAGAGTCCCGTCACCCTGGAGTGGGTGCGGTCGCCTCACCTGCTCGAAGCGCCGCACGAGGGCGGCGTCTGTTGCATCGAGAAACAGCACCCGCACGCTTGCGTTGTCGCGGAGCGATTCGAGAGCCGCCTGCACGTCGGCGAACAGCTTGCCGCCGCGCACGTCGACGATCGCGGCGACCTTCGGGATGGCGTCCCCGGAGTGCTCGGAGAGCTCGACCATGGGGCGCAACATCTGCGGCGGCAAGTTGTCGACGACATACCAGCCGAGGTCTTCCAGGGCGTTGCCGACCGTGGAGCGGCCGGCACCGGACATCCCTGTGACGACGAGCATTTCCCGGCGGACCGTGTCGCTCATCTGAAACTCAACCGTCCGATGCTGTCGGCTCGGCGGCCCCTGGCGGGTCGCTCTGGCCTGGGCCCAGCCTAGCGACGATGGCCTCTGCCAGGGCCGGTCCGATCCCCCGGACTTCGCCGATCTGCTCGGGGGTCGCCACCTTGAGTCGCTTGACGGAGCCGAAGTGCTTGAGCAGTTCTTTGACGCGCGACGGGCCGAGCCCCGGTACCTCCTCCAGCACCGAGCCGATGTCGTTCTTGCGCTTGGCGCGCTGGAAGGTGATCGCGAAGCGATGCGCCTCGTCGCGAATGCGCTGCAACATGAACAGCGCCTCACTGTTGCGCGGCAGGATCACCGGGAAGTCGTTGCCAGGAAGCCAGATCTCTTCGAGACGTTTGGCTAGTCCGCAGATCGGGATGTCGTGGATGCCGAGCTCGTTGAGTGTTCGTGCCGCGGCTTCGACCTGGGGCTGACCGCCATCCACGATGATGAGACCCGGGCGGTAGGCAAACCGCCGCCGCTTGCGTTCGGCGGCGGTCCCCTCCTCCTCGCCGAGCTCGGGCTGCTCAAGGTCTTGTTCGTCCCCAGCGACCTCGTCGTCCTCGAGATGCGACAGCCGACGCGTCAGCACCTGGTGCAGCGATTCGAGGTCGTCAGCGTAGCCGTTGATGGCGAACTTGCGATAGGCACTCTTCTTCGGCAGTCCGTCCTCGAAGACCACCATCGACGCCACGATATTCGTGCCGCCAAGATGTGACACGTCGTAGCACTCCATCCGCAGCGGGGCGACGTCGAGGCCGAGAGCATCCTGGATGTCGTTGAGGGCTTGGGTGCGCGAGACGTAGTCCGATGAGCGTCGGCTCTTGTACAGCATGAGCGAGTGCTTAGCGTTGAGGGTCGCGGTCTGCAGAACAGCGGCCTTGTCTCCGCGTTGGGCGGTGCGCAGCGACACCGCTCCTCCGCGCGGCCGCATGGCGGCGAGCCAGCTCTCGAGCGCGGTGGCGTCCTCCGGCAGCGCGGGTACGATGATCTCGCGTGGCGGTGGTTCGGTCTCGTATGCGGTTTCGAGCATCCGCTCGACGAGTTCACCAGTGGTGACGTCGATCTCTTTGTCGACCACCCAGCTGCGCACACCGCGAATCCGGCCGCCACGAACCACGAACTGCTGCACCGCCGCCGCCAGTTCGTCCTCCTCGATACCGAAGACATCGGTGTCAACGCTGTCGGGAAGCACGACCGCGCTTTTCTCCAGCACATTCTCGAGGGCCTGTACGCGATCCCGCAGCTTGGCCGCTTGCTCGTACTCGAACGCGGCGGCGGCCTCCTTCATCGCCCGCTGCATGCGAGTGATGACGCTGCGGTCGTGGCTGGACATGAAGGTCGCGAACTGGTCGACGATCGCACGGTGCTCCTCGATCGTGACCTTCTGCGAGCACGGCCCGCCGCAGCGACCGATCTGCCCGGCGAAGCAAGGTCGGCCGGTCGCCATCGCCTTCGCGTAGCTCGAGTCCGAGCAAGTCCGGATCGGGAACGCCTTCACCATCAGTTCGATGGTTTCGCGCACGGCCCAGATCTTGGGGTACGGCCCGAAATAGCGCGCGCCCGCGATGCGATGGTTGCGGGTCGTGACGACGCGCGGTGCCTCATCCGCCATGGTGAGCGCCATGTACGGGTAGGTCTTGTCGTCGCGGAACTTGACGTTGTACGGCGGATCGAACTCCTTGATCCAGGTGTATTCGAGCTGGAGTGCCTCGAAGTCGCTCCCCACGACGGTCCACTCGACCTGGTTGGCGCTGAGCACCATGTGCCGGGTTCGCTG